>JAFGFE010000009.1 GCA_016931225.1 Candidatus Zymogenaceae bacterium | reverse complement strand
TTGGCTAATCCATCTTAACAGGAAGACCGTGACTCGTCTTCTATTTACTCGTCACCTGTCAACACTTTTAGTGACTAGGGCAAATAATCCGTCAGCTGAAATCGTCGCCACCTTCACCTATAGTTTCTTCAGAAATCTTTCTTCTTCAATAAGAGCTCTGAGAATATTTATATGTCTATCCAAATCTGCATTTTTCCGTTCTGATACAGAATTCATCTGTTTTAATTCCGCATTTTTCTTTTCCAACCACACATACTTCCGATTGAGTTCCGCGTGTCTCTGCTCCAATTCTCCATACTTCTGATTAAGCTCCGCGTACTTCCGCTCCAATTCTTCGTACATCTGACTGAGGTCCACGTTCCTCTGTTCCAACTCTTCATGTTTTTGATTGAGTTCCACGTTTCTCCGCTCCAACTCTTCATGTTTCTGATTGAGTTCCACGTTCCTCTGCTCCAACTCTATATTCATTTTATTCAACTCAATAGTTTTTCGTTCCAACTCCTGATTCGTTCGTTTCAGTCCTTCCCGCAGATCATTCAATGTATTGATTTTTTTTCTCTGCTCAAAAAATTCGAATCGATCCTGTAATGGAGTAATTGGGATATAAAAATGGTTTTTGAGATGCTCATCTTCCTTTCGCACATAATATCGATTGAGCCCATCATAATAAACCAAGATATAACCCGCTTTCAGGATAATTGATTCCCAATCCGACCAATTTTCAATAATCTCCGCACTCTCCCAATCCTCAATGACACACATATTCGGTACGGTAGACTCTATTACCAAAATTGTTGGGCGATATTTTTTCCAATCTGCACCCTGAATTACATTTTTTTCATATCCTTCAACATCGATTTTTAGAAAATCGATATGTTCATCACAATACGTTCTGCATATTTCCTTCAACGTACGAACTTCCACAGAATATGATGAAATACCAGCACCGAGCTTTTGCGCTATTGCTTCTACAGTATCTTTGTCAAAGCTTGAAAGATCGGGACGTCTTTCGACTTCGTGTATCGTGAGATTTTCCTCTTTTCTCCCAAGTGCAATATTGAGATTTATGTCTCTCTTTCTCTCTTTTTCTATTTTCGCGTGACTCGAAAAAACGGGTTCAATATTTATCCCACGCCATCCCAGGTCATAAAAGTGTTTCGTAACAGACAGCTCAACAGGATCATGTGCCCCCACATCTATATAAAAACCCTTATCCTTGTTTTTGAAAACGCGATTCAAAACAACATCTTCGAGGTTTTGCGCATATGATATCATCAATGCTTCTCCTGCTATTCAACCTTCTTCCACAGAATATTCAGTGTTGTGGGATATCCCACAGAACTATAGTCATATTTAACGATCGGCTTCCAACCCCTGTCATATGCAGACTTCGACATGGTCCATACATCCGAAGAATAGAAAAGCTGTTCATAGGAAGGCATTTGATTCAATTTTCCCGAAACTTTAAAAAACGTATCGATTACTTTTGGAATATAGTTCCATCGAGAATGCATATTCAGTATTTTAAAAGCCTTTGACCATTTTTTTCTTTCTGATTTTTCCAATGAAAGCCCATGATAAATGTAATCATAGTAATCACGTTCCAATCCCGCCCCGACAATAATATCAAAACAATGAAGACTGTATCCTCCATAAGTAAGGACACGATTGATATCCGAAACAATATTTTGATGCAGTTCTGTATCACATGGATCTACATGTTCCAACGCGGAAATGGAAAAAACAAAATGAAAATAATCACTCGGAAGCTCATCAGAAAAATCTCCCATATATGCGGTAACCAATGTATACGGATGTTGCTCCACATTTTTTGGACCTTGACCAAGACCTTCAAATTTGTCGATATTCCAACATTCATATTCAGAGTGAAGTTTGTTCAACACCCGGGAATTCCCCCCCCCCACTTCCAGTATGCAAGCTCCCGGGGGAATATTATTCCTGATAAAAGAAAGCACAAGAAGATCCTGATACTCCTTTAAATCGCTCCGCTCTGGATCAATTGTGTGCATATAGAGCTCGCTTGAGTATTTTTCAAGCACATCGAAATGTCGATGTTTTGCATAATTATAATCATAAAAACTTGTTGGAGTCGGTTCTTTGCTGTGATGTTCTTCTTGTAAATAAAGACTCCAGTTTATGGAACGATCCGGAATATAAAAAGAACATTTTTTACAATGCTTGGGAAATTTTCCTTTTATAAAGGAATTAATAAATGACTTTCTTCGCTTTGATATTAACAGATCATTCAGTGACTCTTTCTTTAAATCACCCATGACAAAATCATCTGTCAGGCCGGCACATGAACACGCGACGAACAACCCTTTATCATCAATATGAGGATTGAGGGCATAATAACAAGGAACGATGCCGTAATTGGGTAATTCATTTCTTATAACGCGGGTTTTTAGCGGGAGTTCCGGTAAATCATACGAACCTCCCCAGTTTCTGTATATATTGTGCCATTCAATATAGCTTTTTCCCGTTAAACCTTCAGTAACTTGCATTAAGCGCGGGTCTGCATCAAAATCCTCACCACAACCACGCCCCGCAATCACTATCCGTGCCGAATCGGCAAACTTATTTTTCAATTCCAACAACGAAAACAAGTTTGAAAGAACTTTTTCAAAACAGTCAACCCCAAACATTTTCTCATATACAAATTGATTGGGACCAACCGATATTGAGAGAACATTTAAACTTCTTACTATATACTCTACATCTTGTTCAGAATGGTCCTGTAATGCAATAAGGTTCGTAATGAGCGTGATTCTCAGATCTTCTTTGTTAAACGACTCTCTGAGTTGTCTCAATCGATCGGCAAGGAGTGGATCCAACAATACATCCGATATCCTTCCGCTCATCCGCACAAATCTGCAATCAGTACTTTGGATCTGTCCGATGATGTTCTGGAAAAGATCCATTGACATACTATTTCTTTTTCTTTTAATGTCCTTTGATGGACAAAAAGAACATTTGGAATTGCATACATTATTTGTTCCTAAGCCGAAAAATTCCGGTTTCCGTATTAATTCATCATATTCTGATGACACCGCTTGATTCATCGTTCCACTTCATCCTTCACATACATTTTCTAACAGTCGAAAAATACTCCATCTATAACATCTCAGACACTCACTATTTTCATTTCATAGTTGGAGGATTTTTAGAGAATTTTTTTATCTTCTTTAGACCTTCGCGCCCTGTGAGAAGGGATTGAACGCATTCCTATCCGATTGATTGACGGTCAAGCAAACCTTCGAATAACATACCGTTATTCAGCGCATATTTCGAGGCGATGAAAATGCTTCTTGTGAGCAACCCAAGCACGTCCGTCGTTGTCACCCAGTCATCGGGAAACTGCTCGTGATTGGGTTGTGTATAGGGCGTGTATACATATCGGAATCGTTTCTTTAACTCCTCAAAGAGCCATCTTCGACCCGGGCGGCACCCGATTCCATTCAAGCTCTGTGTGATATCTCCTTTATTTTCAGATAGATTATTCACATCACCACACGTACTCACACAGGTTTCAAGTATCATATATTGATTACAGTGAACAACAACCCAGTCCAGAAATTTTATCGGATCTTTTAGATGATACAACAATCCGTAGCAAAAAACGATGTCATATCCGTCGATGTCTTCCCGCCCGGCCCAATCCAAATCCATTTGTACAATATCCACATGCGGAAACTCTGATTTCTCGTACCTTTTCTGCAAAATATCAATATTTTCGGAACGCCCCTCAATAATCAATATATCATGCGCCCTATCGATAAAAAACGGTGACAGATCTCCAATGCCCGCACCGAGTTCCAACACACTTCGACCTTCAATCGGAAGATTGAGGCTCAACAGGTGTTCCATTCTGGCATTATTGATTTTTTGATAATGAGCTCTCTCAAAAGGATTTGTATCTTCCCGACTACTCATGAGATGGTATCTTGCTTGTTATATTGGTGGTCGACAAACCATTTGTATGTCATGTTCAGTCCCTCTTCCATCCCGATTCTTGCCGACCATCCAATCCGGTCCAACCGCGAAACGTCCAGAAGCTTCTGTGGCGTGCCGTCAGGTTTTGAAGTGTCATAGACGATTTCTCCTTCATATCCCACAATACCCTTGATCATTTTTCCCAGCTCATCAATGGTGAGATCAATTCCGGTACCGACATTCAGGATTTCGGCATCATCATAGTAATTCATCAGATACACACATGCATCTGCAAGATCGTCCACGTGAAGAAACTCACGTCGGGGAGAACCGGTCCCCCACATCACAACCTGGTTTTCACCCCTTGTCTTCGCATCATGAAATTTCCTGATAAGACCGGGCAACACGTGTGACGTCTCAAGATCAAAATTATCGTTCGGACCGTAAAGATTCGTCGGCATCGGACATATTGCATTAAACCCATATTGTTTCCTGTACGCCTGACACATTTTAATACCCGCGATTTTCGCGATCGCATACCACTGGTTTGTCGGTTCCAGATCCCCCGAGAGCAAATATTCCTCTTTTAACGGCTGGGGGGCCAATTTTGGATAGATACAGGAAGAACCGAGAAATAGAAATTTCTTTACGCCAAACCGATACGCCGCATCGATGACATTCGTCTGTATCTGAAGGTTATCCCTGATAAAATCCGCGGGATACGTATCATTTGCCAGGATACCCCCCACTCGTGCCGCGGCAAGAAAAACATATTCGGGCCTTTCTTCGCTGAAAAATGCATCGACCATCGCTTGATTTCTGAGATCCAGCTCCCCACTGGTTTTCATCAGGATACTAGTGTAATTATCCGTCCGAAGCCTTCGAACAATCGCCGAACCCACAAGCCCCCTGTGACCGGCCACATATATCTTATCGTTACTCTTCATACTTATTCTCGCGGCATGTGTACCTTGAAGCCCTCTCGGAGACATAATTCCTTCTTTCTCGCCTCATTCAGATCGTGTTCAACCATTTCACGAACCATTTCTTCAAAAGATATTTTCGGCTCCCATCCAAGTTTCGTTTTTGCCTTTGTCGGATCCCCGAGAAGCGTCTCAACCTCCGTGGGCCTGTAATATCTGGGGTCGATTTCAACTATCAGATTCCCGGTTTTTTTATCATAGCCCTTCTCTTGAACACCCTCTCCCTCCCAGACAATATCCATGTCCAATTCTTTTCCGGCAATCTCAACAAAATCTCTGACGGAGTGCTGCCGTCCGGTGGCGATCACATAATCATCCGGTTCGTCCTGTTGAAGCATGAGCCACTGCATTTCCACATAGTCTTTTGCATGACCCCAATCACGCTTTGCATCCATATTCCCCAGATACAGCCTTTCTTCCAGTCCCAATTTTATATGAGCCAAAGCGCGAGTGATTTTTCGCGTGACAAATGTCTCGCCCCTCAAGGGCGATTCATGATTGAATAGAATTCCATTGCAGGCAAAGATGTTGTATGCTTCCCTATAATTCACGCAGATCCAATATGCATACAGCTTCGCAGCGGCATAGGGTGAACGAGGATAAAACGGCGTTGTTTCCTTTTGCGGGGTCTCCCTGACCAGTCCAAACAATTCGGATGTAGAGGCTTGGTAGAATTTTGTTTTTCGCTCCAAACCCAGAATACGAATGGCTTCCAATATCCTCAAGACTCCAAGGCCGGTAACATCCGCAGTAAATTCCGGTGTTTCAAAAGAAACCGCAACATGACTTTGAGCCCCCAAATTGTAGATTTCGGTAGGTTGAACCTCCTGTATGATACGAACAAGATTCGTGGCATCCGATAAATCCCCATAATGGAGATAAAAACGCCTGTGAACATCATGGGGGTCTTCGTATATATCATCAATGCGTTCCGTATTGAACAGAGACGCACGGCGTTTTATTCCATGTACTTCATAATCTTTTTCCAAAAGAAATTTTGCCAGGTATGCGCCGTCCTGTCCGGTGACTCCTGATATAAGCGCGACTTTATTCTCTCGCATATCTATATTTTCCCATCAAATGTTTCGGTTCCAATGTTATATATCACCGTACGTGCCTATGTAGTTCGGCCGTATTGATCCTCCAACCTCTCGATATCATCCTCATCGATGTATCCCCCGGTCTGAACCTCAATAATCTCAAGGGGAATCATCCCGGGATTTTCAAGTTTATGGACATTCCCCAATGGGATGTATGTGGACTGGTCTTCCGTCAAGAAAATCTCATTCTCTCCATTCACTATCTTTGCCGTGCCGCGAACGACGACCCAATGCTCGGCTCTATGATGATGTCTTTGCAGGGATAACGACTTCCCGGGATTTACCGTGATACTTTTAACTTTAAACCTATCGCCAGAAAAAAGTGTTTTATAGTTTCCCCAGGGACGATAAACCGTCGTATGTATACTCACCTCTTCTCTGCCGTCTTCATTGAGCAGATGAACAACATCCTTCAACTGCGGCAGGAACTCTTTTGACGATACCAAAACGGCATCCGGGGTCTCCACAACAATCGAATCCTCGATGCCCAATGTTGTTACGAGTCGAGATGATGAATGGATATAAGAATTACGCGTATGCTGATTGATCACATCTCCAATGACGGCGTTTCCGTCATCATCGATTCGAGTGGATTCATACATCGCCTTCCATGAACCCAGATCGCTCCACCTCGTATCCAGTGGAATCACACAGATGTTTTGAGATTTTTCCATTACCGCATAATCTATTGAGTCCGACGGGCATGCAACAAAAGATCTCTCATCCAGTCTGAAAAATCCGATATCCATGGTTGTCTTATCCACAGCCTTCACACATGCAGCATGAATATCGGGAGTATGCTGCACCAGCTCGTGCAGATACTGCCCCGCTCGAAACATAAACATCCCGCTGTTCCACATGTATTCTCCCGAATGAAACAGTTCTTGCGCCTTCTTTTGTTTCGGCTTTTCAATGAACCTATTGACGAAGAATACGTGTTCACTCTTTTGTTCTCCCCTGTGTATATATCCATATGCGGTCTCTGGAGAAGTCGGCACGATACCAAAACAGACGAGCATTCCATCTTTCGCTTCTTGTTTTCCACATTCAATCGATCTTTTAAAAGAGTCGTTGCTCTCCAGTAAGTGGTCCGCGGGCATTACAAAAAGTATCTCGTCTTTCTGTGCCATTAATGCCGCTGATGCGACAGCGGGCGCCGTGTTTCTTCCCACAGGCTCCAATATGATTTTCCCCTGTACTCCCACATCCTGTAACTGCTCGGCGACAAGAAATCTGTGCTCAATGTTACAAACAACGAAGGGCTCTCGTATTTTTAAATCCGAAAGTCTCTGAACCGTATCCTTGAATAATGTTCTTCCAGGTGATATTTCCATAAACTGCTTAGGATGCAGTTCACGAGAAAGCGGCCACAGTCTCGTCCCCTTGCCACCGCAGAGTATCACCGGTCGTATCGGAGTATGTGAATCTTTCATTTGCTGTTTGGATATATAAATGTTGTACTTACTGTTTCAACCAATCCTATTATCGACATAGTCTTTCACAACTTTTTTTGGTAACCCGTGTCCAAGGATTTTCCCCCTATCAAGCCATAATACCCGTGTACATAACTGGCTAATAAAATTCAGATTATGCGATACAACTACAACCGCATCCGATTGACATATCAATTCCTGAATTTTTTCACTCGCTTTCTCTTGAAATGCAGCGTCGCCTGCAGATAATGCTTCGTCAACAATAAGAATATTGGGCTGTATCATTGTGGCAATGCTGAAACCGAGTCTTGCCCTCATCCCCGAAGAATATTGTTTCATGGGTCGGTCAATGAACGCGCCTAACTCAGAAAAATCTATGATATCCTGATAGAGATTTTTCAGTTTTTTTAGGGGTATACCCATTAAAAGTCCGTTGATGAAAATATTGTCTTTGCCGGAAAGCTGCAAGTTGAATCCGGTCCCAAATCCCAGCAATGCACTTGTTTTCCCATTGACCGAAATACTCCCCTCATCGGGCTTGATTATTTCATTCAATGACCTGCAAAGAGTTGTCTTTCCGGCGCCGTTTCTTCCAATGATTCCGAGAATCTCCCCCTTTTTTACCGCCATGTTTATTGACTTCAACGCCCAAAATTCATTTACATTACGTCCTTTTAATGCGAACCTTTTGTTTTGATTCTTATATCCTCTATTTCTCCTCAGATAAAATTTTACACCCAGATTTTCTACACACAGAGCTTCATCGGTCGAGACGACCGATTTCGTTTTTTTAAATTGTGGTTTCCTCTTTCTAATAGTATCCAGAAACTCCTTATATTCATCAGTCACGTAATCAGGTTCACCCGATGCTTTTATCCGACCTCTATGAAGCCACATCGCCTCCGTCGCAATACTTCTGATTAAATCCAAACGATGTGAAGAAATGACGACGATTTTTGTTTTCTTAATGAGCTCCTCTATCTTCTTCTGAGCCATCGATGAGAATTTATAATCGCCGGCACTAAGAATTTCATCAAGCACCAGAATATCCGGTTGAACAATAGAGGCAATGTTGAAACCCAACCTCGCCCTCATGCCGCTGGAATACTTCTTTATCGGTTGATCAATAAAGTCACCCAATTGTGTTTCTTCAATTATTTCAGATGCAACATCCTTCGCTTGCTTTTTTGTGAAGCCAAGCATAAGACAATTGAGATAAATATTTTCTCTTCCCGATAATGCATTGTTAAACCCGACGCCGGTTGAAAGCAATGTTGATATATGACCCTGAACCGTAATCTCCCCTTCGTCCGGTTTCAATATCTCGGAAAGCACACGACAAAGCGTTGTTTTACCGGCTCCATTCGCACCAATTACTCCGAGAACGGTGCCTTGATTCAATTGGAAACTGACATTTTTAAGAGCCCAGAACTCCTTTCTTTTTTCTCTTCGAAGCAACCCTTGGGTGAATAATGATTTCAAATCCTCCCGCCTATTGCCAATAAAATATTTTATGCCAATATTATGAGCGTGAATGAACGGCAGCGTGTCATCTCTCTCCATTTCATTATCAAGATTTTTTTTTGCATGTAAGATACTCATATTATAGGACCTTGATCATCTTATGCTCGTTATTGTAATAGTAGTATGTCATACAACCAATGATAATAACGGCGCCCGCTCCTATGACAAGTAGTATCAATACCTCGGGATTCTTGTCGTACATGATTATATTCCGATATCCCCGCAAAATATACGCCATCGGATTATATTTGATCACCCACCCGATTTTCTGACTGATTGCCATATCTTCTTTCCAAATAACAGGAGAAGCATAGAACCATATCCGTAATAGATGCTTCAGAATATTATCGAAATCTCTGATAAACACAGAAACATATGCAGCAAAAAAACCCAAAGACATAAAAAAAAGGAGTTGGATACACGCTATGAATGGAAACCACAGTATCTTTCCAGATGGGAGCATATGACTGCAAATAAGAAATATGACGACAATAATGAGGCTAAAAGAAAAATTGACTAATGTGGTAAAAGAGGCGCCAATCGGAAAGATCAGTTTCGGCATATTTATCTGTTTTATTAAGGATTCTCTTGTGATAATTGATTTCGAGGAGGTATTGATGGTTCCGGTTCCCCATTGAAAAAAGACAATGCCGATAACCAGATACATCCCAAAATCACTTCCGCCACTCCTAAAAAGGATCGCCACAATGAAGTAATATATGGCAATGGACAGAAGCGGATCAAGGAGCAACCAGAAATATCCGATGAATGAATCTCTGTGTTGTGCTTTTAAACCGGAGACCGTTAAATAGTATATAAGGCTTCTTCTTCTCCAAATCTCGAGAATGTATTCTTTCATAGAAACAATTTCTTTTTTCTCTTAAGCGTCTTTATCACAACCTTGATAGAAGTGATCATAAATCTGGAAATTATCCCAGCAAGAACAATGATGTCAAGAATGAAATTTCTTTCAAAATGCTTTTTGTAGTATACCCACATCCCTCGATGTCGCTCATAATTTATTTTTATGGTTGGAACGGTTTTACTTATGCCGATTTCGTGCTCGACCTGGATATCCGGATAATATTGTATACTGTGCCCGGAAGCCGTAACCCTCTTACAAAAATCGATGTCTTCATAGAAAACAAAAAAGGATTCATCGAAACCGTCCACCTCGTGATAAATCCCCTTTTTGAAAAGTATAGCGCATCCGGAAACCCAATCAACTTTTTGGGTTTCTTCGGGATTTTCTATCGGATCAAGATATTCCCTGGAGTGCCTGTTGTTTGGTATGAGGCTCGTAAAAATCGAACTTCTATTGAAAACTCCGGTCCTGAGTGTGGGAAACCTTCGCGCGGAGTATTGTCTTGCCTTATCCCCCGGGTTGATAACTTTTGGACCTATGATACCTACCCCATTTAATGACAACTCATGTAGACTCTCTTTAAATTGTCTGGTCTGCACCATGGAATCTGGATTGAGAATAAAAACGTAATCGTATTTCGCGTGAGAGACACCAATATTCACTCCCCAGGAAAATCCCCTATTCTCATGTGATTCTATTAGTTTTACTTCCGGGAACTTGTCTTTCACAATTTGCTTTGTATTATCTTTCGAATCATTATCTACAACAATGATTTCGTACACGATATCTTCCACCATAGATATATGGTTAATACAAGATTCAATGTGATTTTCACTGTTATATGAAACGATAACGAAGGAAAGCACCTTTTATATACTCCTGTATCGCCTTTTTATTTTTCTCCGCAGCCAACCGGTACTCATGACTGAAAACAGATATTTATAACTGACTTTACGTACTTTTTGAATTGATTGTCTTTTTCTCATGAGCGAAGGAATCTCTTGAAAAAAATGAGATTTTGCCATTAAAAAGTTTTTCAACTCCCCTTTCAGAAAAAAATAGCATGCCACGAGGGTATTATACAGAAGGTGCAGCGGCAGATGGAGTATACATATCCAAAAAGGCATGTTCTTTATATATACATATTCAATATTCCTCTGTCCATAATAAGAGAAGATTTTTTTTATTTTTCCTATCGAGCCGTGTACCTTGTGGTATACAACGGAATCGGGACAGTAAATACACTTATATCCCGCCAGTTGTGCTCGAAAGTTCAAATCAACATCTTCGCACATGATAAAAAAATCTTCATCAAAACACCCTATTTCTTCAAGCATGCTTTTCCGGTATAAAACGGCTGCCGCACATGCACCAAATACATATTCCTCACCATTATATTTGGCTATGTTTTCGCCCAACCCTCTTTTCTCATTCACTCCACCACGAGTATAGAGGTCTCCCGCGGCATCTATTTTGTTTCTGTCGTAATAATTTATAAGCTTTGAAGCACAGAAACCCGCTTCCGGATGGTTTTCCAGACAGTTCAAGGCGTTCACGAGCCACCCGGAATCTACAACGGTATCACTATTTATAAGTGCGATATATTCCCCCTTTGCACGTTCAATCCCTCTATTGTTTGCGGCAGCGAAGCCGGCATTATAGTCCAGTTTGAGAACTTGTGCCTCCTGGAAATGCGTCTCCACATACTCCAGCGATCCATCTTTCGAATTGTTGTCTACGAAAATTATCTCAAAGTCCTGATATATCTGATTCCGGAGGGATCCCAGCAAATCAGATACATGCTCCAATTCATTCCAGTTTATTATGATTACACTTATTCTCGGAACAGACATTATTTATATATGAAAATGACAAATATATTCAGAGCATTCATGATAAGATTTGTATACTACCAGGCCGAACAAACGGCATTTATATATGTCTCGTGGTTTTCTCGTATAGATTACCTTTTAATCCCGTACAAACTACTAAATACCATCAACTTTCACACATTCGCTCCTGAAAAGACATCGAATGATCATCTCGACACCTTTTCCGGGTGTTTCATTACTGAAGTATACTCCTATTCCCGGATTACCCAACTCCTCATAGGAATGTGATTGCCCGTTAACATCCTCCGTCCTCACTGAAACACTCCTGTGTAATCCCTTCTTATCGCGTTTAATCATAATATCGATGGTTCAACCATCCTAAAAGTTCATATAAAATGCAATGTATATTATCTTTAGTTGCTATAAATGTATATATGCTCATTATTATTTATATATTTAATAAATGTGCTCGCACGTTTCACATCAACAAGCATTTGAAATGCACTTCAACTTTTGGTTCCGATATAATTGAAAAATAGCTGTCATGCTTTTTAAACAACATCAATACAGTTTCCTTGAATATTCGATACACTTTCAGGGAGCGTTAGGTATATCCCTGATTTATAGTGATCGAATTTTATTGGTAATTTCCATTGCCCGATCTCTCTTTTTTGCTTCTATTTATTCATCCCTTTATATATTTTTTATGTTGATTTTTGAATTGTACTTATATTTTTATTGAAGTCAAGTAATAATCGAATTCAAGTATAACTGCTGTTTCATATATTCTTTTATAAGTAGATATCGTTATTCATAAAATCTTTTCTTGTTTTCCTACACATAGGAAGGATTCATTGCATTCCATAAGGTGAACCTATGTCATTCACCTGCTCATGTCCGGTACAAATCTTGAATCCACTTGTCGACTTCTCGGTCATGTCGACATCAAAACCACACAAGGATATCTCAATGTTACGACCCAGCACCTGGATAAATCCGTTGAGAAGCTAAAGCTCAGGCGGGAAAATGCAGATATAATTCCGTTTAGAAAAACATAAAAAGTTATGTCACACTTTATGTCACGCTAAAAAAAACGGCCACCCTCAAGGTGGCCTCACTATTTAAAATTACTGGTGCGCCCGGCAGGATTTGAACCTGCGACCTACGGATTCGTAGTCCGGCGCTCTATCCGGGCTGAGCTACGGGCGCACAATATCTATAAAGAAAGCGTAGATTTTAATCCATACGGTCCCGTCTTGTCAACTTATTTCCGCCCTCAAATACCCGCTTTTTCGGCCCTATTACCCTCGCGCCTTTGCCGTATACACAAACGGCTATCCGTCATCATGCAAACAGCTCTTCCGCTTCATCAGCCTCACCGAAGATATCGGGACGCACCGTGACTCCGAGCTGATCCAGCTCACCCAGAAGAATGGGTTTGATGTCGTGAAGAACATCCGCCGGCACAACGTGGGTCAATACATCCCAAACGCCCTTGATGGCCTCGTTGGTGGAAACCTTGAGATCCACCACCGAATTCTGGGACACCATGAAAATGGTGGTAAAGCTGCCCGCGTGTTTCAGTCCGTCCAGAATCTTCTTCTGGACATCAGGATGGTGCTCGCCCAGATAATCGAGGAAGGCATTCAGGGCCGAGAGTGTCAATTCCTTCTGGGGCTCCTCCTTCTTCAGCAGTTCAAGCCCCACCTCCAGGCTCATCATCCGGGTTAGAAACTCCACAACCAGATCCCCCTTGATCACATCGCCGTGTTGCGGCGCAATGACCTCGGGCATCGGATTGAGCATACTCACTTTGTTGATCGTCTCCTGGAGGGCGTCCCTCGTGGGCATGTATATCTGATGCATGACGGAGATACCCTCCCACGACTCCTCTGTGGCCCATACGCCGTTTCCGGATCGGGAGTTCAGTCCCGCCAGGAAGTCCCCCGAGAAGAGCACCTGGGATTCAAAATCATAAAACATCACGGCGCCGCGAAAATGACAAAAATACGCCGGGACAAACTGCACCCGATGCCCGGTCTTTGCGATGCGCATGATCTTGTTTCTGAAGTTTTCCACCGCCAAAAAGCGGTTCTCCGGTATGCCGTAGGTCCTGATCAAACGCCAGGTATCGATGGCGCTGATCACTCGGGACTTCGGAGCGCTGGTCAACAACGCCCCCAGACTGGCGGTGATGTCCGGATCCTGGTGGCTGAGAAAGATCAAATCCAGGTTCTGTAGTCCACCGATCAGCTTCTTCGTTATCTCCGTAATCTGAGGAATCTCATGGCGTGTTCCTGGATCGAACAACATGCTTACGATTTTTCCGTCCTCGCCCATAAATCGCTTCAGATACACGTTTCGATGAAAATCTTCCTCTTCGCTTCTGAAGTGGTAAAATTCTTTTCCCACCTCATGGATTTTCTCGTTGGACATGTCGCATCACCTTTCACTCTAACAGTTTCGATACATTCGTCCGGTCTCGTCATATGTAATCGACGGAAGCCGACACAGGATATTCATATCATTATACTCTGCTTTTATCCCGCATACAACAACCCAATTAATTCTTTACTGGAACTTCGAAACGTGTATAATACCACAAACCGGCATGTGCGGTTTCTCAATCCATGTGCCCGCCTGGGGAGATACCGGAGATGATTCATCGCCTCCCCGTTTGCATTACCATCATCATAAAGGGAGCGACATGAAGCTGACCGATGATCTCTATGCGTATCCGTGGACGAGCATGTTCGAAAACAACTGCAACAGCTACCTGATCGGCGGCGACGTGATGGCGCTGGTGGATCCGGGTCTTCTCGTACACTTCACGGAGCTTGCCCGGAGCATCGCCCGAGACGGGCTGGATACCGACGACATCAAGCACGTCATCCTGACCCACAGCCATCCCGATCACTTCGAGGCCGTGGAGCGTTTTATAAAAAGCGACGACGTGACAATCTACATGAGCGCCGAGGAGGCGGCCTTCATGGAGGAAATCGGGAAGGAATTTTTCCCCGCTTTTGGGCTGTCGGTCCCGGAATATCGGATCGACGTATTACTCGATGAGGGAGAAATAGAAATCGGCGGTGAGACCTTTCAGGTTTTGATCACGCCGGGGCACTCCCCCGGCTCTGCGTGTATCTACTGGCCCAAGAAGAAGGCCCTCTTTTCCGGAGACGTGGCGTTTTCCCGCAACGTCGGCAGGACGGATTTTCCCGGTGGGAGCGGGGACTTGCTCAAGGAGAGCATCGAGAGAATCAGCACGCTTGACGCGGAATACCTGCTTCCCGGCCACATGGAGGTGGTCGTCGGGAAGGAGAACGTGGAGGAAAACTTCAACCTGATCAAGCGGGGGATATTTCCGTACATATGACCGGGCAGTACCCGGGCCGATATGAGGGTGTGATAAGATACCTTCCCATCCGTCGACGGACACCTACCTTGTCAGCCTGCTGATGCCTCCCCAACAGCCGATCCAGATTGTGCCCTCATAATCCTCGGCGAGAGCGGTCACCCGGTCGTCCACAATGCCGTCTTCGGCGGTTATCAACCTCCAGTCCCGACCGTCGTAGACCGCCACGCCGCCCCCCCAGGTCCCCACCCATACCGAACCCTCGTGATCGACGACCAGGGATGTGACCTCGTTGGAAAGAAGCTCGTTTTTGACGGTGAAAACATCCTTCACAGAGCCGTTCCTATAGCGAACGAGTCCCTTTGAGGTGCCGATCCAGACTTCGCCGTCGGGAGAAAAGGCAACGGCGGAGATGAGATTCGAAGGCAGGCCGTCGTCCCGATCGATGATCTCCCACATTCCCCCGGTCACCACCCCTACCCCCATCGTGTAGGTCCCCAGCCAGAGATCGCCCATAGGATCCTTGACGATGCGGGTGATGATGGGGGTCAGGATCTCTTCGCCGACACCGATGTGCACCCATTTCGTCCCGTCGAACCGGGCGATGCCGCCCTTGGTGCCGACCCAGATGGTTCCATCGGCGGCCTCGGTGACATCATATACCGTATCACTGGGAAGGCCGTCCTTGCTCCGATAGGTTGTCCAGGTGCCGTCGTAGCGGGACAGCCCGTCCACGGTTCCGAACCAGAGACCGCCGCTTTCGTCCATTGTCATGGATGTGACGAGGTTCCCGACGAGACCCTGATCGGTGGTATAGCGGGTCCAGCCGCCGCCGTATTTCAAAACCCCGCCCTCGGTGCATATCCACACCTCATCATCAAAACAGTATATGTTGGTCACAGCGTTCTTATCTTTATCCCGGCTGGTGATGTTGCTGATGATATATTCATCCTGTGCGGACGCCATGGATGATGCGACAACGAGCAACGCCAGGCATACACCGGTTATCAGGGAAGCGATATCCCATCCACGCCTTTTCATATGCACCTTTCAATTTTTAAGGTAAACGCCGGATATCATACCAGAAACGGGACGATTTCGTCAAGAAGATGCACGCCGGTTATGACCGGGGATGATATTTTTTATGGACGGATTTGAGCCGCTCCCGCTCCACATGGGTATAGATTTCGGTGGTAGTAATGTCCGCATGACCGAGCATGGCCTGGACGGATCGAAGGTCCGCCCCCCCGGCCAAGAGGTGGGTGGCGAAAGAATGTCGGATGGTGTGGGGGCTGATATCCTTCGTAATCCCCGCACTCAGGGAGTATTTCTTGATCGCGCTCCAAAAATACTGGCGGGTCAGACCCCTGCCGTTCCTGTTGAGAAACACGATACCCGCGCCTTTGCCCTTGTCCATAAGGGGCCGGATGTGAAAGATATAGTAATCGAGCCATTTTACCGCGTCCTCGCCCAGGGGCACAATGCGCTCCTTGTCGCCCTTTCCCCTGGCGATGAGGTATCCCACCTCCAGGTTGACGGCGTTCAACCGCAGCTCAACCAGCTCCGTGACCCTCAGGCCCGCGGCATAGAGCACCTCGAGCATGGCCCGATCACGAGCCCCCCAGGGGGTCGTGCCGTCCGGAGCATTCATGAGGGCGCGGATTTCGCTTGATGTGAGGTATCGGGGCAGCTTCGACAGGAAGCGGGGCGACTCCAGAAGCTCCAATGGATTGGCCGCGACCACCCCCTCCCGCATCAGGAAGTTGAAAAAAGAGCGGATGGAGCTTGCGTACCGCACCCGGCTGCGTACCGACATCCCGGACACTTCGAGATAATCCAGAAACGCTCTGGCTGTTTCATCGGTTACCAGCGCCGGGTCTGTTATATTGTTTTCGATGAGAAAGTCATAGAATCGCTTCAAGTCGTTCCCGTACGCCTCCACCGTGTTGCGGGAAAGCCCCCGCTCCACACGGATATGATCGATGAATTTGTCTATACACGCGTCCATATATTCACTACCAATTCATCCGGGCGGTATTGATCTCGGTGATGTATTTTTCCACCCCGTCGCAGATGCCGTCCGCCAGCGCCTTGAGATATTCCTCATCCTGGAGGCGCTTCTCCTCCCGGGTGTTGGAGATAAACGATCCCTCGATCAGTATCGACGGCATCTGCGCGCCCACCAGCACCCAGAAGGGACCGGGCAGCACGCCCATGTCGTTGATTTTATCGTATGTATCGGATGTTTCGGCGACCATGCCGTTCTGAACGAAGGTCCCCAAAAGACTCGACTCGTTTCGCTTGGCGCTGACCATCAGGTCCGTGAGGATGATATCGAGCTCCGAGAGTTTTTCGACTGTGGTGAAGTTCTCCCGGGCCGCCACACCCAGGGCCTTCTCATCGGAGGTGACGGAGAGATAATAGGTGGAGATGCCGTAGGGGCTGCTGCTCTTGTTTGCGTTGTTATGAAGCGATATGAAGAGGTCAGCATCGCGATCGTTGGCGATGGCGGTGCGCTCCTTCAGGCTCAGATAGGTATCGTCGGTGCGGGTCATGATGACCACAAGGCCGAGCCGATCCTCGATATATTCCTTGAGATATTTTGCGATTTTCAGGTTGGCGGTTTTCTCATAATACCCGGTGGGCCCCACCGCCCCCGGGTCCTTTCCCCCGTGTCCCGGATCGAGCACCACCACCGTGATATCCACAGGCTCGAGATCCCCCCTCTTTTGGGCCTCCTTCTCCGGGGTCGGGATCGCAACATCCTCCCCCGCAGTATCATTGCCCGCGTCCCCGGACGCATCCTCGGTTTCTTTCCAAGGAGCCGACGCGACGTCCTCCTCCTCGGAAAAGACGTCTATCACAATTCGGTCCGGAGAGCTCAATGTGAAGACGGAGCAGACCTTCGGGCCCGTGAGATCCAGCACCAGTCGGAGCGTTTTGTCGCCCCCGGCGCCGATCCTGACCTTTTCTATGCGGTCATCATTGATAATCGTCGGCTCGGAATCGGCCCCGGGCCACGTCGCGCCCGGAATATCCACAAACAACCGATCGGAAAGACCCGTTTCTTCATCCGGCGGCAGCATCCCGAAGCTGCACGTCCCCTCGTCATCCAGATCCAACACCAGCCGGGTGTATTCCGGCCCCGTATGGTACCTGAGTCCGCCGACGACCGGACCATCCACAGTCGGGGACTCGTCGGTTACGGCCAAAGATGTTTCGATCTCCCGGGGTGCGGGGAACTCCACCCCGGCGCTTTCGTCAACCCCATCCCCCATGCAGTCGGAAACGACGCTCGCCTCATCCAGGCCCGCAATTCGCTCCCGGGCGTCGTCGACCATGTCTCCCTCCGGGTATTCCCGAACCAGGCGGGCGTACAAACAGTACGCTCTTCCCCCCTCGTCGAGAAGGTGAAGGGAGATGTCTCCCGCCACCAGCAGCCCGTCGTCGGCCAGGTTGCTTGTGGGATAGTTGTCGACCAGGTTCACAAAAGCCTCCAGGGAGAGATTCAGATCCCGGGGGTTTTTGGCCTTATTATAAAGGTCCCGATACAGGATGCCCACCATGTAGAGGGCGTCGTCCGCTCGTTCTGAGTCCGGGTGATCCAGCACCACGACCAGAAAGGTGTCTATCACATCCTCCCATGATTCCCGCCACTCCATACGCTCGGGAGAAGAAACCAGTGACAGATACTTCTCCCGGGCGTACTCATACGCCTCATCCGGCCCCTGGGCCCGGGCTCCGGTACCCCACGCCAGAGAGAGCACAACAGCGCATATCACCGCACCTGTTCTGATGTGTGAACCTCTCATTATCTCCAGATGTGCTAAATTATACGTAAAATATCTATAATTTAAACAACATTTTTTAAAATTATATACTCCTTAGTACAACATTTCAAGTACTTTTTTTGTCTTTTGACTTTTCACGGCCTTTGTGATAGATATACACCTCAGATGTCACGAGAATATCCATCCCGGCCCATCCTCGGCGTGGGCGGCGTCGTCGTCCAGGACGATTCAGTCCTCCTGATTCAACGGGGCAAGAACCCGGGACAGGGTATCTGGACCATCCCCGGAGGCAGGGTATCTGTGGGGGAGACGCTCAGGACCGCCGTACAACGGGAGATCCTCGAGGAAACCGGTCTTGTCGTATCCGTCGTCGACACCGTCAAGGTCCTCGAAATCATCGTGCCCGACCAATTCGATGTCCCCTGGTATCATTATGTGCTGGTGGATTATCTGGTCAGTCCCACCGGCGGCGTATTGAGGCCGGCGTCCGACGCCCGGGATGCAGCGTTTTTTTCGAGAACCGGGCTTACCCGTATGGATGTACCGCCGATGACGAAAGAAGTCATCATGCGCGCCTTCGATATGGTCAGTCGCTCGTAAAAAACGTAACGACCTGTTACTACAATAAAAATGTTGTCCCTGGAACATCCTAATATATTTTCGGTCATACTATTACAGGACGGTTGATGCCGCTCCATGACGGGAACGGATATGATGAATCGGCGCTGATCGCCCGGGCCGCCGACGGCGATCACGACGCCTTTACCATCATCATGAAGCAATACAAGGACAGGGTATTCAACACGGCGCTCCGCCTTTTGGGGAACTATGCCATCGCGGAGGAATTGACCCAGGATGTCTTCATCACCGTGTTCAGAAAGCTCCACACCTTCAAGGGGGAGGCGAAGTTTTCCACATGGCTGTATCGCATCACCGTCAATCATTCGAAAAACCGCATCGGATATCTCGCCCGGAGGGCGCATTATCGGCGGGATGAGCTGATGGAATATACCCAGGGAGACGAGTCCATCAGCCTGATCCCCCGAACCGAGCGGCCCGACGACCGTGTCGGCGATCGTGAGATGATGGCGCACCTCATGGATCGATTGGATGCCCTGAAAAAGAAGGATCGGGAAATCATTATTCTCAAGGACTTCGAGGAGCTTACATACGAGGAGATCGCCTCGGTCTTGAACATTGAGCTGGGCACGGTGAAGTCCCGCCTCTCCCGGGCGCGGCGGCAGTTGAAAGAGGCGATGAAGGATATACTGGAAGGTGATTCTGAATAACAAACGGACATCACTACCGCCGTTGGACGACCGCACAGATTCAAGCGGGCGCACAGAAGAGATATCGATGCGGCTGATTTTTCCGCCGGAGCGTGTCACATGAGCAGAGACGAAAAACGGGCACGGGAACTGCTCCCCCTCCTTGCCGACGGCGAGCTTTTGGAGCACGAGGAGGCCCTCGTCCGCCGGATGATGGAGAGAAATCCCTCACTCAAACAAGAGGGCGAGGACTATATCGTCCTGAAGCGCCTGACCTCGGACATGCCCAGGGCCGCCGCCCCGGAGAATATCGAGGGAGCCGTCATCAGCCGCCTTTCTGAAAAGAGGGGCGTTCTCCCCTCTCTCACGTCTTTCTTCACCCCGCCCCGGCGGGTGCCTCTGGAGGCCCTGGGGGTCGCCGCCGCCTGTGTACTGGTGATTTTCGCGGTGATTCGTCTCGTCCCGATATTACCCATGAAGTCGACGGAAGAGTCTGTGGTGGTCGAATCTGTGGAACCCGCAAACAAGGGGAGGGTGGAATCACCGACCCTGACGGTGGGAGAAGACGACGCACCCGCCGTACTCGACGCCGTTCCCCACACATCAGCCGACACGACCCCCTCCCGTTCCGCCGAAAAGTCCTTACCCCTCTTTACCGATAACGACCTCATCGCCGAGGAAGAATCCATCATGGTGGAGCCCGAGGACGAAATCATCGCCGGCGTAACACCGCCACTCCCTGCGGAAGGACACATGGATTCCGTTGACGCGACCGTCCCCGGTTCTTCCCCTCCGGCCATGCCGGACACGGCGCCCGCGGCGATGACGGCGGGGGACACCGTCAAACGCGGCGCGTCCGCCACGATACTTCTTGTATCCACGTCCCGGGGAACGGAACAGCCCATCATCCTGACCATATACACGAAAAATCCGTATGAAACAGAGCGAACGATCATGAACAAGGTGATGGAACTGGGGGGGGATGTCACGCGAATGAGATATGATGTATCCGGGGATACGTACTTGAAAGATAAGAAGGAGGCCTCGGAGTATATCGAGGGAAACCTCCCCCCGATGGTGTACCTCCCGCCGGAAAGCATGGAGGATCTACTGACATTCATCGAGTCACGGTATCCTCCCATCGGCCCGGATCTCGAGGAGCTGGACATGACCGAAAAGGAGGAATTGTTGCAGCTCGATTTTACCGCACCCGACGGAGAAAACTGAAACCGTCGAACAGCCCCCTGCCCCCTTTATCATTGTCACTTTCCCTAAAACGACATCGACCGGATATCCTCCCGGATGCCGGCTGTGAATGAGACACCCATGCCCGATGCCGTGTTACAGGTGCCGTGCCATGATCAGGGCGTCTTCACCGGTATCGGTATAATACCCCTTCCTCACCCCCACGACCTCAAACCCCATACCGTGATACAGGGCGATGCCGGCGTCGTTGTTCTTCCTCACCTCAAGGTGCACATATTCCGCCCCGTGCCTTTGGGCGTACGCCAGCGACCGCTCCAGGAGCATCGTCCCCACCTTCTTCCCCCGGTATTCCTCGTGAACGGCGATGCTCATGATATGCATCTCTCCCGCCACAATCCAGAAGTTGATGTAGCCGATCACCATCCCCAAAAGATCGAGGACGAAGTTGTGGGAAAATTTCAAGGACAGCTCCCGTACAAACAGCTCCAGGGTCCATGGGGTCGGAAACGATGTGTGCTCGATACGGATGACCTGCTGGAGGTCCGTGACCGACATGGGCCTCAATACCGCACGCCCGACGCTTCGGGGGGGGGCACCGACCTCCTCTTTTCTCTTTATGGACATGCCCTACCCCCCCCACCTGGGGACGACGATCCCGTCGAAGGACGACCCGCCCGTCACGTGAAGATACACGGCGCATGCCGTAAGGATGACGACCGCCAGGAGCACAAGCCAGTCGCGGGGGGCCATCTTCAACTCAAGGTAGGCGTCGCCTTTCTTTTTGGCGCTGAATCCCCGGGACTCTAACGCCATGGATACGTTGTTGGTGTTTCTGATGGTTGTCAGGAATATAGGCGTAAGCAGCGGGATATATTTCCCCGCCCGCTCCCGAAACGTTCCGGCTCCGAGGTCCAGTCCCCGACTCTTCTGAATCCGGGCGATCTGGCGGGCCTCCTCCATGATGAATGGGAACAGGCGCATGGCGTACGACAGCGAAAAGCCGAGACGATACGGGACGCCCAGCCGCCGGAGGCTGACCGTCAGCTCGTCCGGTGTCACCAGCGCCACATAAAAAAGTCCCGCAAAAATCATAGTGTCGAGCTTTATGGCGTTGGCCACGCCGTAGAGCATCCCCTCCATGCTGAAAATCCCAAGCAAGACCGTATCCCCCACCAGAAAAATAGACCAGATCACCATCGAGAACATCGCGACGACGAGGGGAATGAGCCAGAACCTGAGAATGACCGATGTCACCCCGGAGACGAGGCCGAAAAGGAGCACACAGACTGCGGCTACCGCCAGCCACCATATATCCCAAAGCATCACCAGGACGGCAAAGGACCCCACCAGAACCGCCAGGTTCGTCCTCGGGTCCAGACCGTTCCCGCTCCGGGTACGGGCGATTTCAGACATTCGCCGCCTCCCCCGACGCGCCTGTGAGAAAGAGAAACTCCTCGGCGGTGAGTGTCGGAAATCCGAAGACACGACCCAGCTCGATTTCCCGGGGCGGGACGATACCCGCACGGCAGAGCAGCTCGTCTTGACAGAACACATCCCGAGGGGTGCCGTCGGCCATAATGCGCCCCTCGGAAAACAGCAGCACCCGTTTCGCATATCGCGCCACGACGTCCATATTATGGGTGATAATGACGATTGTGTGTCCCGATCTATTGAGCGCCGTGACCACCTCCATCATGTCGTTGATCTCACCGTAGTCGAGGCCGGTGGTCGGCTCGTCGAGTATCAGAATGCGTGGGCCCACCGACAGGATCGATGCCACCGCCAGCCGCTGGCGCTCTCCTTTTGTCAGCATAAACGGATCCTCCTCGATGCGGTCCCCCAGGCCCACCACGTCGAGGACCTCCTCGACCCGACGGCGTATCTCCTTCTCCTCCATTCCCCGGATCTTCAATCCGAACGCCGCCTCGTCATACACCGTCTCGGAGAATATCATGCGATCGGGATTTTGGTGAACAAATCCCACAAGCTCGGACAGTTCCCGGGGAGTCCGCCTCGTGAGACTCGTCCCGTCAACCCTTACCTCCCCCGAATCCGGAACGATCAAGCCGTTCATATGACATGCCAGCGTCGTCTTGCCGCCGCCGTTGGAGCCGATGACGGCGACGCACTCTCCCGGATGAATATCACAGGAAAGCTTTTCAAAGAGGCGTTGTGGGGCCCCCTGATACCCGAACGACACATCGGAAAACTCTATGATGGGAGGCCCCGTTCGGGAAGCTTTCTCGGTGTCTTTTTGTTCGATGTCGGATATACGCTCCGGCACAAAGCACAAGCCCCTCTCCCGGGCAAGATCGATCGCTTCCGCTTCGACCAGAGGGACCGGACCCGACAGGAGCGGGGCAAGGCAGGCGAGGTGGGGAAGCGGCCTGAGCCGGTGGGCGTCGATGAGGGATTGGTCCGTCAGGATATCTCCGGGAGACCCGACCGCCGCCACCCGACCGTTCTCCAGCACCACCACCCGGTCCGCACCGACCAATCGGTCGGTGTCGTGGGTAGCCATAATCGCCGTGCTCCCCCGCTCATCCCCCAGTCGCCTCACCAGCTCCAGCATCTCGTCCGCCCCCTGGGGATCGAGGTCGGTGGTCGGCTCGTCGAAGATAAAAAGCCGGGGCTCCATGGAGAGCACCGACGCCACCGCCAGTCGCTGTTTCTCTCCACCGGAGAGGGTCGCGGGCACGCGATTCGCCTTCGATTCCAGTCCGGTGAAGGCCAGGGAGTCTTTCACCCGTCTTACGATCTCCTGACGGGAGAGCCCGAGGTTTTCCGGCCCGAACGCCGCCTCTATATCGACCCGGGATGAAAATATCTGCGTCTCAAAATCCTGAAACACCATCCCGAGAATCCCGGCGAATTCTCCCGGAGGGCGCACATCCGTCCTCGAGCCGAAGATCTCGACTGAGCCTTCCATCCCACCCCGTATCAGATGCGGGATGAACGAGCCGACCGCCGCCATGAGGGTCGACTTTCCCGCGCCGCTTCGCCCCACCACCCCCACAAGTTGGCCCGTCTCCACCTCCAGGTTGATATCAGAAAGCGCCTCTTTTTCGGCCCGGCGGTAGCGAAATCCGAGACTCCGTGTTTTGACTGCGGGTGATCCGTTCACGAAGCCCCTACAACATCGCGCCGATAAGAATAATCACCAGGGCGATCAGTCCGATGATCGGCACACCCGTCCCTCCGAGTCCCTCCATCTGTCCCGGCACGAGGTTTTCCGTCACCAGGAAATCGGCGTTATAGATGCCCACCGAAACGATGAAACAGAGCACCAGGCCGCCGACGGCGCCGATCCACATCAGCGCCCCCCCCAGTTTGGGGAACCGGGATACGGACCGGTCCTTCTCATCCATGATGTCCACCCATACCAGGTCCCAGCGGTTCAGGCGCCGGGCAAGCAGACCGATCAATACGACGCCCAGGATCGCCGGCATCAGGATATTATTGAAAAAGACGATGGAGGCGAACACCGCAAAGGGAAAGACCTTATGAATATCCATCCCCCAGGAAATCACCAGAGAACACGCGGAGCTGGAGAGAACGACGATCAGAAGAAACTGGAGGACCTTCTTGAATGCGCCGTCATCGCCGATGACGCCGTAGGAGCCCTCACCTCCCTTAAGCCACCCCCACTTCTCCATGAGCTTGTAGCCCATAAACCCGAGCAGAAAATTCCCCACAAATCCATAGGGAGAAATGATCGTGAGCATGCCGCCGAATATGTCACCGATGAGGTTGCCGATGGCGGCGCCCCATGCCCCCGCGGGACCGAAGAACATCCCGAATACCACCGGCACCACGACGCCCGGCCTGATCTCCGTGAAACCGGGAATGATGGTGGCGATCTTGAACGGAATCATCACCGCAACATAAATGGCCGCCGTCAACGCCGTCAGCACCACCATCTTTGTGTACTTCCACTGGGTAAAGATCTCTTTCATCTCATACATCCTTTATGAACAGAGTGAACGCTTGGATTCATTATGAGACAGGAATCCCCCTGTCCGACCTTTCTAGGTCGTCTTCATGACAATGCTCAGGATAATGTTCGCCGCCTCGTCGCCCCGGTCCGCACAGTTTGAGAGGTGACGAAAAATCTCCCGCATCTTGAGCATGTAAACCGGGTCCTCCCCCTTGAAGAGGTCCGACAGGGCCTGCCGATACGCATTCTCCATGTAGTTTTCGTTCTTTTTGGCCTTCACGGCGTGGTCGTTGGCGATCTTCGGGTAGTTCTGCAGGTGCTTGATGGAGAGAACCAGCTCCTCGGCGGCCTTGATCATGATACTGATCATCAGCTTGATGTGGTCATCGGCCTCGACATGATAGATATCCAGCTCGATGACGGTGGAGTTCGCATAGTCGAGCACGTCATCCAGGGCGCGGGAAAGCTGGAAAATGTCCTCCCGGTCGATGGGCGTGGCGAAGGTGTGGTTCAGCTCCTCGATGAGGATCCGCCTGATTTCATCCCCCTCCCTCTCCAACTGCTTGACCCGATTGGCGCACCCCTCGCACGGGTGTTCCGCAAACTCCCTCAGCGCCTCCAGCCCCTTCTTGGCCTTCTCCGCCTGATCGAGGAGCAACAAAAAAAAGTCCGGTTTCTTCTTAAAAAAGCCCATGGATCATTCCAAAATTTCTATTTATACATGTATATTTATAACAGCAACTATCTGGATTTCTCTTGATTCTGCTTACGCTCCAGATTTCCATGTCTCTTTCACATGTTTCAATTTTCAAAAATACTGACAAACGACCTTTCCACGATCTCAAACGACAGTGTATTTCCCGATATGTCTTCCTTTTCTTCCAATTCAAAATCAACCTCTATGATTTCCACAACGAGGTCCACCGGCATCGAAGAATCAACGGCGTCTCTCAACAATCCACTTGCACAAAATGTCTGGCTTTGGGTTTTCGCCTCTTTCGGCGCCAATGTGATCACTGAGGTGTCTTTATCCATTATTGAATTTCCACGGCCGGTTCTGCAATAAAAGCACGCTTCCAGAACAACCGTTACCGCGTGATCGTTGTTGTTGAATACCCGCACCTCCCAGAGTATCTCTGTTTTTGAGTCGCCGATCTTTACGGCTTCATAACATTGTGTCGTGATAAAAACATTTTCCTTGTTTTCCGCCGCATGCACAATCATAGCAATAAAAATACTGGAGAGGATAGTTATGAAAATAATTGTCTGTCTTAACACTCTAATCCTCCCCTCCGCTACATTTCCCCACATGCTGCAAACAACGATGCATCGTCTCCATACCCCCCGATCAACCCATTCCGTTACATTGTCGGTGATCACATCAAATTATTTTTATATTCCCATATTTGAGAAATATCTGTACCACGAAATATATGTTTCAAAAAAGCCCATATCGTGTCACAAAAGTATAATGAAGTAAAAAATATATCACACCGCCTATCGCCGTCGTGGCGGGAATCGTAATCAACCAGGTGGCGATAATGTTCCATACGACGTTCCACCGAACGGCGCTCACCCTCTGGGCGGTGCCCGCTCCCACGATGGAGGATGATATCACCTGGGTGGTGCTCACCGGGAATCCGAGCAGCGCCGAGGCGTATATGACCGACGCCGACGATGCCTGGGCCGAGAATCCGTGTACCGCGCGCACCTTATAGATGCTCCCCCCCAGGGTTTTCATGATGCGCGACCCGCCGATCAGCACCCCCAGGGCGATGGCCCCGGCGCAGCTCACCTTGACCCACAGCGGCACATAGAACTCG
This sequence comes from Candidatus Zymogenaceae bacterium, assembly GCA_016931225.1. Classification (NCBI taxonomy): domain Bacteria; class Deltaproteobacteria; order Candidatus Zymogeniales; family Candidatus Zymogenaceae; species Candidatus Zymogenaceae bacterium. Next base: position 58,629 of record JAFGFE010000009.1, on the reverse strand, counting down.
CCGCCCCCCCTGTAGAACAGTCCCACCACCTCCGGAGACAAGGGATAGAGAATCACAAGGGTCAGGGTGATAATTCCCATTGTCTTCTGGGCGTCGTTTGTGCCGTGGCTCAGCGCCAGCGCGGCGGAGCTGAAAACCTGCGTACGCAGAAACAGCTTCCTCACCCTCATCGGTGAAACCCGGCCGAACAGCAAATACGAAAGCCGGGTCAGCAAAAACCCTCCCAAAAGCCCGATAATCGGAGACATGATCAGCACCAGCAACACCTGGGCTATCTTGAACCAGCGGATCGCGTCGTATCCGGCGGATATCAGCACCGCCCCCAGTATTCCGCCGATCAGTGCATGTGTGGAGCTGGAGGGAATTCCCCGGAGAGCCGCGGTTATATTCCACACCAACGCCCCGAGAAGGGCCGAAAACACCACCAGCACATCGATATCGCCGGCCCTGACGATGCCGGTAGTGAACGTCGCGGCCACGGCGGTTCCCAAAAACACCGCACCGATGAATTCGAAAAAGGCGGCCAGAATCAGCGCCGTCCTGACTCCCATGGCCCCGGTATATACCATCGTGGCCACAATCCCGCCTGAATCGTTAAAACCGCAGGTGAACTCAAAGACCAGGGCTGTGACGACAACGGCCAGCACCAGGACCAGAAATACCGATTCTATAACGCGTCCCCTCCCTCTATGCGGTGGTCAGATGAGCTTTACGGTCAAAACCGGACAAATCGCACCCCGGAGAACCCGCTCCGCCGTGCTGCCGAAGAAAAAACGGTCAATGCCTTCCGTGCTGTGGGCCCCCATAATCACAAGATCTATGTTCAGTTCGGGAATGATGGCGCTGATTTCCCGATAGGCGTTTCCTGTGCGTATTACAACCTCATATTTTACGTTCCCGGCGAAATATGTTTCGCAAAAAGAAGTGAGCTTCTTGTGAGCGGCATTGATGACTTCCTCTTCGATTTTCTCTATGGATATATGAGGTATCTGAAGGCTCCCGAGATCCTCAACATCCCGGGCCACATACATCACGATAAGCTCCGCCCCGAATTTTTCCGCGACCGTTCGAGCGTACTCCGCAAGCAATTCTGAAGAATAGGCGATGTCAATCGGTACGAGAATTCTTTTAATATCCATACAAACTATTCACCTCCTGAGGCCTTCTGTGAGATTTCCATAATACATTGAGAAACAGTGAAAACAATGCGTGGAAGGACCATTCGCTCCGATACTCCGTCATCGCATGGTACCATATCGGCTCTGTTAAAATCAAGAGGAATTGTATTATTGCCTTGACAAATTTGATAAATTATATTATATATGATACGTAATTATATATAATTATATGATATTTTCATCATATTTAAGATATATTATATAGAATTCAAAGTATGAACAGATGCTTCACATGGGCGATGGTGATTATACTGTTCATCGCCCCGACGGCGTTTGCCGGTTCAGCCGCCGACGACCTGGTCTCGGCCGAGGCGGAATACCAGGCACTGCTGAAATCCGAAAAGCGCTCATCCACGAAATCCCTGTGGACCCAGGTCATTGCATCTTTCGAGGAAGTCGTGGATGATCATCCGGACTCTCCAGAGGCGCCGCTTGCGATTTTTCGCCAGGGCGAGCTGTACATGGAGATGTTTACCTACTCCATCACCCTGGGAGAGCTGCTGAAAGCGGAAAAGGCCTTTCGGCGGGTCATTGCGGATTATCCCGATCATGAGCTTGCGGATGAATCCCGAACAAAACTTTTAGAGATAGACGATCTTCGCACGAATAACTGTCTTGTTCGGGTGACCCCCGAGACGAACCTGGCGGGGCTGTTGATTCCGGAGGAAACCGAAACCACGGAAGTCGAAGAGACAAAGGAGCCGTCCAAAAAGGAATCCAGAAGAGAGAAAAGGAAGAACAGGAAGACCGAGGAACCGGCGGACACTGATATCCCGAATCCGAACGATGAAAACACGCCCGTCGATCCGATAGAGACCATCATCGCCGAGGAGACGATCGTTCCCGAAACCATCGTTCCCGAAGAAACCGAGCCGGCACCGACGGAAACCGAAACGGTCACGGAAGCACCGTCCTCCCCTGAACCGGTCATCGCCGCCGAAACGTCGATACCGACGAACGATGCCGAGGAATCCTTCGGCATCGGATCTCTGGAATCGGAAGGCTCGCCCCCGGAAGAGGAAAACCCTGAGCCGCTCCTTTTGCCCGTGTCCGCCCTGTCGGAAGTGGAGGATATCGGCTCCACACACGATAACGACGAACGGGTGTATGACGCCGCGTCACCGGTGTATACCGACGGGCTTCCCCAACCGACAACCGTACCTCCGGTGCCCGAAGATTCCCGTCCGGAGAGTCCGTCGAGCCCGGTGGATTCGTTATATTCAAAATATCAGGAAGACAATGGAGGAACCCGCATGTTGACACCCGCAGCACCCTTGGCGTCGACGACCGTGGTCACCGGCATCCGGTATTTCACCGACACCGACCACACCCGCATCGTTCTGGATACCGACAATGCCGCCGCTTTTTTTGATTCCAGGCTGCCCGAAAACAGCGACCGGGGCCTGCCGCCCCGGATATACATCGACGTCTTCGGTGCGGAACTGTCCCTCGATCGCACCGGCCCCATCGATATCGACGATGGGTTTGTTCACGCCATACGCTGGTCCCAGTACAACTCCGAAACGGTCCGGGTCGTGATGGACCTCGAAACTCCCCGGGATTACCGCATCTTCACCCTGTCGGACCCGCACAGGGTGGTCGTCGACATCATGCACTGAAACGCCCCATCGTCTCCTGAGAACAATACGCGGTCCGGGGATCTTTCCTCCCTCCTCCCTCCGGGCTGTCCGTCTCACACCGTCAATCTGTCTCCGAGAGGCTCAGTTTGCCTTCTTTCAACAGATCACGAAGCTCAACCAGGGCGCCCAGCACCAATACCTGATTCCAGGCGATAAGCACCTTGTAAGTCCCCCTGCCGCCGCGAACCAAAGGATGCAGCATATCCCAGTCCGTCTGGTTGAGCTGTTCCGGCTGCCACCCCTCGATGTCGGATAACTGGAGATTCTTTCTGCCCTGAAATCCGTTCAAGAGCTGGAAACAGCACGATATCATCGGCAGGGCGATAAACCGATACCGATCCTCTCCCAGGTATATATCCAGCTTCAGAAGATCAACGCCGATCTCCGCACCGTAAAAATCCAAATGATGGTGGGCCACCGACACCGACGTCATCGCGAACGTGGATACCTTCTCCCTTCCCAGAGGCGTTTTTGGATCGAAGGCCGCATCATAACTCCATACCCAGTGCAGCACATAATCGGCCACGGACACCGCCGCCTCGATATACCTCCGATCCCCGGTGACTTCATACGTCCTGAGCAGGAGCTTCAGGACAATAACGCCCCCCTCTTTGTCGATGCAGTCGCTGTCCAGGGCGTCGGCCAGGTATTCGCCCTCCTCCACCACCTTCTTTATATAATATTCCACCGACCTCAATGCGCTCTCCTTGTACGATCCTTCGCCGGTCACCTCGAAGAGGTCGAGGAGCATCCAGGCGATATACGCGCCGTTTGTGCCCCGATCGTCGAAGATCGAGCCGTCAAGGTTCACCACCCTGCCGAAGTTTCCGTCATCCTTCTGATTGTCCATCAATATTCGCGCGGCGGCGGCGACATAGTCGAGATACTCCTTGTTTTCTGTCAGGCGATAGAGCTTCAGGTAGTGAACGCCCATCTCTCCCAGGGGCCTCAAGGGGACCTTTTCGGTCAAATAGCGGGGAAACGCCAGGAACGCCCCGCCCCATTTTTTCTGTCTGAGGTGATAGCAGACCCAGGCCAGCCCGTTTTCAAGCCTTCCCTCCAGGAGAAAGTCGGCGATTTTCTTCGCCTTCTCCTCCTCGCCCAGGCGATGCAGAAGATACGCCCCCTGGATACCCTTTTCGAGGAATCCACCCCCGACCACGTCGTAAATGGTCCTCTGGAGCAGAAAGCCGTTGTTCCTACCCCGGCGGATGCCAAAAATGTCTCCCTTCTCATAATAGAGATAGTCGGAAAGGTGTCTCCTCCTCAGCTCGATCTGCTCGGTGAGTGCTTCCTCTGTGATCGCAATCGCCTTCGGACCGAAGGCGATTGCGGCGGCCCGGAACACCCGGTAATAATCGAGGCGGTCGCCCCGGTAGAGATAAAACTTTCGCTCATACGTCAGCGTTCCATCGGAATGAACGTACCGGGGTTTTTTCCTCCCGTACGCCAGCCCCAGAAAGCCCTTGGCGATGTAACGTTTGGGGCTTTCGACGGCGGGAAGCGCGGCAAAGAGTACATGCCCCCCATCACTTTTTCGTATGCCCCCCGAGGTGATATGTCGGGGACCCACCGCCGGCTCCACGAAGACGCCCGCAACGTCTGTTTCCGACACGGCGAAGAACGCCCCGGGAATTCCCATCCGGTCCTCGCGAAACTCCCAGCCGGAATCGATCCCCCCCCGGGGGAAATGGCCCGTGCCGTCCCTGTTCTCCCGGTACAGTACTGCGGGGACGATCCAGTCGTCGAAGAACCTCCCGGTGTCGTGCTCGAAGAACAGCCGGTACCTTCCCCGTCCCTTAATGTCCCACCGGCGGGTGATCTCGTCGATGCCGTCGGATACCTCCCGAACGGTGTCTGTCACCGTCGATCCGTCGGCGAAGTGATACACCTTCTTCCCCGCTTCTTCTTCCACGGAAACGGGAAAGGGCGCCGAGGCGCCCTTTTTATGGTAATAGCGTAATGCCGTCATATGTACGGTATCCTCGTCAGGCCGCCACCAGATTCTCGAAAATCTTCACCGCCTTCACGGCGTCCTCACCGAAGGCGTCCACCTTCATCTCATCTGCCAGTTTTTGAGACGTACATGCGCCTCCGATGGCGATTTTGACCTTGTCCCGCAGTCCCGCCTCGGACAGCGCATCCACCACATCCCTGATGCTGCCGATCATGGTGGTCAAAAGCACAGACAGGCCCACGGCCGTGGCCTGGTTTTCCTTGACCGCGTTTACGATGTCCGTCTCGGTAACGTCGACACCCAGATCGATCACCTTGAAATCCGCCGCTGAGAGCATCACACCGACGATGTTCTTGCCGATATCGTGTATGTCTCCCTTGACCGTGGCCAGAACGACCGTGCCCTTCTTGCCCATCGTCGACGCGTCCATCTTTTCCTCGAGTATCTGCATGCCGTCCTTCATTATCTCTCCGGCGAGAATCAGGTCCGCGAGAAAATACTCGCCGCTTTCAAAACGCTCGCCCACAACCACCATCCCGTCACCCATACCCTCCTTGATGATTTCCCAGGGAGCAACTCCCGCATCCAGGCAGGCCTTCACCGCATCCTGAATCGTATCCAGGTCGAGTTCAACAATGGCTTCTTTCACTTTCAGCAGAGTCTCGCTCATGACCGCTCTCCTTCGTATGGATTAATTGTGTGATTGTTTTCGCTCTACGGTTCATCGGCTCCGATACGCGAGGACGATTCTGAAAGCCGAGTCCTGCGTATCATAACATAAAACCGGTCGACGTGAAATAAAAAATCCTCAGCTCCCAGGCGCCGCCGCATCACGGGATGAGGCGGTGATTTTTTCCGGTTGAAGCTGTGACGAATACCATGTCGGTCCGTCGCCCGCCCCCACAGGTGATCCGGGCGATAAAATATCTCACCGTACTCCGTTCGTTTCGGCTTCGCATCGCGGTATGCGGGAAAAGCTCGAAACGCCGCCGATAGTCGAGGAGCGGTGCTGCACTCCGTCGGATTATCGATATCTGCCGTATTCCCGGGCGCAGTTGATCATCATCCTGAGATTCTCAGGTCTCGTATTGGGCGGCGCCTCGCACCCGGAGCTGAGGATAAATCCACCCCCGGCGGCGCAATCGTCGATGAAGCCCTTGCACTCCCGCTCTATATCCTGGGGCGTTCCCTGAGCCAGGGTCAGGGGTTTCACCATCCCCTTGATGCACAGGGTCTTTCCCACAACCTCCTTGGCCTTTTTCATGTCGGTCACGTCCAGCTCCATCACGTAGCGTTTCGGGGTCAGCTCGGTGAAGTGATCCAGAAGCGGCGCCCAATCCCCGTCCAGATGAAGCAGGACGATGAAGCCCGCATCGGTGTAGCTTTCGGCCATTTGTTTGTACCAGGGCCACTGGATCTTTTCGAATATCTTCGGATTGACGAAGCTCGCGGAGAACTTGAGGGACGGCATGAAGATATATTTCGCTTTCAGCATTTTGGCAAGCTGGATGGTTCGTTTGACGAAGTCTCCGGTATATCTTTCGTTGAGCTCGATGAGCCGCTCGGGGCGTTTTTTCAGGTCGACGAAGCCCTTGTTGGCACGGGCGAACAGCATGATCTCCGCGGGAGTGTAGGAGACCATATCCCCGAAGGGGACCACATCCCAGGTCTCTTTGACCTTCCCCATGGCCCTCATGTACTTCACGACGTCGATGGTGAGGTTCTTCACGACCCTCCCCACCCCCACCCGCTCGAAGGTGCGCAGGACCGAAAAACCCTTATTCATGATGTCGTCATAGAGGGTTTCATCCCCCTGGGTTTTCTCGAAAAACTGGGGGATGGAGTCTTTCGGGAAGCGCCAGTCGAAGTAGAGGGCGGAATAGAGGACCGGGTTGATGTTGGAATGGGCCAGCAGCATCGGTGCCAGGTTCATCACGTCGAACCCCTGGTCATAGAACTCATACGATTTTTTGCTCGCCTCGAAAAAGGTTTTAATATCCCAGCAGTAATCGTAGTAGCTCACCTTTGCCACGTCGGCGTGGTGCCAGATCATGAAGGGTCCCACCGGTACGTGATCCGGCTCCTGGAGATTGATGGTTTTTTCTACGCGTTCCCACGAGTTCATGACGTCACCTCACGATAAAAAGATGAGATCTAAAGGGTGCTGCAGTCAAGCCGCGTTCGGTGCCCCCGTAATACGAAGAGCACAACGCGATGATATCTTCTATGTTAGAATCGACGATCCTGTAAGTCAAGGGACAACTCCGCCCCGCGGCAAAATAAAATGATCTTTTTTGTGGTGAATTAATATCGATATATCGACCCCACCTATTTTAAAACAGTGATACACCGCCGCCCCCGGCTGAGATCCCGTGACCCGTCCAAACAAAAAAAGGGAGGCGTCTTTTGGGACGCCTCCCTCCTTCATGCTATTTGTGTGGCGCCGATCAGGGAACGATGCGCTTTTTCCGGTAGGCGGTCATATAGTTTTTGCAGTAGTCGTCCTTTCCCACGAGCATCTCAGAGACGATCACGGCGGTCATCAGCTTATCGTCCAGCGGGTCCACGATGGCGGCGGTCAGGCCGGCGCCGATGGCAAGCGCCATGAAGGTCCGGTTGACCAGGAACCGCTCGGGCAGGCCGAAGGAGATGTTGGAGAGGCCGCATATGGTATTGACGCCCTCGAGATTTGCATGGATGCGCCGAATGGTTTCCAGGGCGATGATTCCCTTGTCCTGCTCGGCGCTGACCGCCTGGATGAGGGGGTCGAAGTATATCCGCTCCCGTTTCACCCCCAGCTTTTCCAGGGCTGCAAGCATCCGCTCGGCGTTGTCGTAGGCCTCATCGGTGTTTTTCGGGAGGCCCTTATCGTCCATGCACAGGGCCACGATGTCCGCCTCCCGTGCCTCGATAACCGCCTTCATCTCCTCGAATTTCTTGGTCTCCAACGTCACCGAGTTGATCATCGGGGTTTGTTTGACTTTGTCGATATTCTTGAGGATGACCTCACTGCTGGAGCTGTCCAGGGCGATGGGGGCGTCCACGGCGTCCTGCACCACATCCAGCATCCACGTCATGTCCTCCACCTCCCGGTCCGGGTGGGCGCCGGCGTTCACGTCGATAATGCCCGCCCCGGCCTCGAGCTGGTTTTTCGCCTCCTCGGCGATCAGGGCGGCGTCCTTGTTTTCCAGGGCCTCCCGGATGCGCTTTCTGGTGGCGTTGATGCGTTCCGCTACAATCAACATGGTATGTCTCCATCAGGATATCTGGTATGCGAATTCCGCATACCCTATCACAGACGATCTTCCTTGTCAATCTACAAAGCCGCGCCGTCCCCCACCGCCTCCAGGGCCATGACGGTTGGAAGGATCATCTTGAATACGCCCCGGCTCTTCTCATCGAGGGCGTCGTCGGGGGATATCCAGAATGACTCGGTCACCTCTCTGTTTTCGATGCCCGCCCGCTGCCCCTCGGGGAGCATCGTCTTTAAAAAGACGGTATAGAACCGCTGGGGTGAGAACTCCGGGGTAACGAAGAGCTGGACGAACTCAAACCTATGGGCCGGAAGGTAGAGGTTGTGCTCCGCTACCAGCTCGTAGAATCGCTTGGATGAGACCGGGAGGAGGCTCCGGAAGCGCTCCGCCACCTCCGGGGAGACCGGATTGCCGCCGGAATCCTCCAAAAGCAGCACCCCCGCCTCCTCGAACAGCTCCCTGATCGCCGCAGGGTAAAAGGAACGGGGATCGATGGGGACGTCGCCGTAGTCGGATAACGGCAGGGGCGGGATATCCTCAAGACCCGTGATACGCTCGAAGACCATATCCGTATGGTCGACGACATCCACCCGCCCGCCGGGGAAGACCACAAATCCGCCCAGAAAGCTCATTGTCTCGGGCCGCCGGGTTAGAAAGACCTCTCGGCCCTCCTCCCCCTCCCGCACCAGCACCACTGTGGCGGCGGGCTTCGGAGTTACGGGAGGTTTGGGTGACATGGTGTGCGATGTCCTTTCATTCCGAGAAGCACTATTTCGTCCGGTTTCGGGCGAAGGCACGTTTCTCAACTCAAATCATATAGTATTACGATAACAACAATCCGGTGAAATGTCACCCCGTATCGGCGTCTTTTTTATGAAAATAATCCGGCCGCACCCCGATATTGAGGCGCGGCCCCCTTTTAAACGCGATCATAATGGCCTGATCGGTTCACACGGATTATATCACCTTAAAATGCATACTCAATATTGAACATCCCGCCGTAATCCCAGCCCCGGTAGTGCATATCCATCGACGAGGGGCCGCCGAGAGCATACCGCCACGATGATCCGAACACCCCCCCGGCGGCATCCCCGCCCAGGGTGTAATTGATTTCGCTCAGGGGTATCCCGACCATGCCCTGAAAGGAAAGATTGAGATACTCCACGGGGCTGTAGGCGAGGTACGCCGAAAGGGTGAGGGTATGCGCGACCTCCCTGTCACTGAGGTCCATCTCAATCGAACTGCCGGGAAATCCCCCAACCGGTGTAAAATCAAAGGGGGATGTGTACCACGTCTCCAGGTCCATCTGCCCCCATCCGATATCGTACCGGGCGCAGACGTCCGCCGAGAGCTTCTCCGAGAACTCCCGGGATGCCCCGAGCTCAAAGGAAAATACGTCCCAGGTCTCCTCAATGTCCTGACTGAACGCCGTCAAGCCTCTCAGGGGGCCTCCTCCAGCAAGCACAACGGAGGAAACGACATAATTATCCATCTCAAAGGAGTTTTTCAAATCCAGATGGCTGTATCCGATGAGGGCGGAGAGGTCGAACCCCCCGACGGTATAGTCCACGCCGCCGCCCACAGAAACACTCCAGTGCTCGGTGGTATTGCCGTACTCGATGGTCCCCGGCCCCTGGAATGGGGCGTAATATATAGCCGGGTGAAAGTACCCGCTTGCCGCCCCATCGACACTCCACCGCGCGGTACCGTACGTGCAATCGAAAAAGAACGGGAGGGAGAGCCTCTCCGGGATGATCTCGTATGCACCGTCGGTCCTGAAGGCGACGTCCAGGACAAGGAGGTCGTTCGAATCGAGTTTTTCCGTATAGGTTGACGTCGGAATTACTAAAGTCGGATAATCATCGAACAGGTTCGATACCCGCTCGACACTCCCCAGGTAGATGCCGGCGGTGAGGGATGCGTTGATGACCAGGGGGTCGACCGGCCGGACGGACATCCCGAAGACGGGAGAGATGCGGTGATAGTCGAAGGTCATCTCCTTATCGATCGATACGTTTTCAGGTCTGGAAAAAAGCGTTAACAGCCCGCTTCCGGATATATCGTACTCCATCTTATTGTTGATATAGGCATAACTGATGCCCGCCCCCAGTGACAGGTCCCCGGAAAGGTCGATATCGTAGAGCGCCGTCAGGGCGAAGGTGTTGGAGCTCATACCGGCATCCAGTGTGCCGTACAAGTAATCAAAACCACCAAGGGGGCCAAAGTCAAAGAACTGTGCAAATGATCCGTCCCCGTCGAACTCCTCCCGGCTGTAGCTGAACACAAGACCGAGGCTCGATCTGTCATTCAGCCTCTTCATGAACCCGATATCGGCGCCTGTATTGTCTATCCGATACTCCGCGTCCATGAATCCGTAATAGAGGAGACCCAACGGTGACCCGAAATTGAAGTCCACTGAGACGTCCGAGGTGCTCCCGGTGTAGTATGAATCCATGATGAATTCCAGGTCGGATTTCGGATCGAGGAGCGCAGGGTTGTGTTTAAAATCCTGGTCCCACAGCGACGCATCGGTCCGAATCAGCGCCTTGGGGGCGTTGTAGAAACCGGTTTCCCCTGCGGAGAAGAAATCCTGGGCATGAACCATGATTGGAAGAAACATCGGAAGAAATGCCGCCGTTACTAAAACCAGCGTTACCCTTTTCACTTTTCAAGCCTCCACTTTTCAAAACGAAGCAATACAGCTTTTCTTAATTGAAGAACAGTCCAGATCGAATTCCTTCGGTGTAAGGAAATCGCAGTACAATGATCTTCACACAGAAAAGCAAAAAAAAACTCCCGCACCCCATTCACGGGGCGCGGCCGTTTTCGTCGAACCGATTACATCAGTATGATCGGTTCATATATTTTGTTTGATAAATCTAAAATGCGTACTCGATGTTGAACATGCCGCCGTAGTCCCATCCCCTATAATTTATATCCATCGACGAGGGACCGCCGAAAAGAATACGCCATGATGTAGCGGGTGTTCCCGTTCCGGCGATATTTCCGCCCAGGTTGTAATTGATCCCGCTCAGGGGTATCCCGACCATGCCCTGAAAAGAGAGGTTGAGATTCTCTATGGGGCTGTAGGCGAGGTATGTTGAGAGGGTCAGCGTATGGGTGACCTCCCTGTCGCTCAGGCTCATTTCAAACGATCCGCCGGTGGCCCCCCCGCCAGCCGCATAATCATAGGGAGACGTGTACCACATATCCGCGACTACATGTCCCCATCCGATATCGTACCTGGCGCTGACATCCGCAGAGAGCTTCTCCGAGAACTCCCGTGATATCCCGAGCTCAAAAGAGACGACGTCCCAGGACTCCTCGAGCCTCTGGGATAAACCCGTCAAACCTCCGACAGTGCTGCCGGCGGGATAGCCGGGGATTGAAACGGCGGACACAACATAATTGTCCATAAAGAAGGAGTTTTTGAGATCCAGATGGCTGTATCCAACAAGGGCGGAGAGATCAAAGCCCCCGACGGTGTAGTCAACACCGCCGCCCAGTGCAACGGTCCAGTTAACGGTTTTGTTGCCGTATTCTATGGTCCCCGGCCCCTGGAAGGAGGAATAATTTACTCCCGGAACAAAGTAACCGCTCACCGCTCCATCCACACCCCAGCGTGCCATACCGTACGTGACGTTGAAAAAGAACGGGAGGGAGAGCTTGTCCGGGATGATCTCATATTCACCGTCGGTCTTGAAGGAGAGGTCCAGGACAAGGACGTCGTTCGAATTGAGTTTTTCCGTAAAGGTCGTCGTTGGAAACGCGCCGGGAAGTGCTACAGTGGACACATCATCGAAAAGGTTCGATATCTTTTCGACACTCCCCAGGTAGATGTTTGTGGAGAGAGATGAATTGATGACCAGCGGATCGATCGGTCGTATGGACATCCCGAAAACGGGAGAGATGCGGTGATAGTCGAAGGTCATCTCCCTCTCTACCGACAGGTTTTCAGGCCCGGCAACCGGCAGCAGCCCGCTCCCGGACATATCATAGTCGATCTGATTGTTGATATAGGCATAACCGATGCCCGCCCCCAGGGAGAAGTCCTCGGAGTAATCGATGTCGTAGAGTACCGACAATCCGAAGGTGTTTGAGATCATGCCGGCATCCAATTCACCGTGCATGTAATTTAACACACCACCCACAGGGGTAGTGTCCAAAAACTGTGAGAACGATCCGTCCCCGTCGAGCCCCTCCCAGCTGTAGTTGAAAATAAAGCCGAGGCTCGATCGGTCATTGAGCTTCTTTATAAATCCGATATCGGTTCCCGTATTGTGTATCCGATAGTCCGTGTCCAGATACCCATAATAGAGAATATTTACAGTCGACCCGAGATTGAAATCCACCGAGACGTCCGTGGTGCTCCCGGTGTAAAAGGCGTCCATAATTAACTCCAGGTCGGATCCCGGATCGAGGAGTGCCGGGTTGTCCCTGAAATCCTGATCCCAGAGGGACGCATCCGTTCGGAGCAGCGCCTTGGGGGCGTTGTAGTAACTGGTATCTCCGAAAGAGTTGAAATCCTGGGCATTCACCATGATTGGAAGAAGCACCAGGAGAAGTGCCGTCGCCGACAAAATCAGTTTTGCTTTTTTCATCTTTGATCTCCGCTTTCACTTGACTATGCTTTACTACACATGGCCGAGTAACTCTTCTTTCCGTGGAAAGAAATCTAGACCGAGTCTCTCTAGGACAAAGTGGCTGCAGTATAATATTCTTTAAAGACAAATGCAAAAAAAAACGACCGAACCCCTATTTATGGGGCGCGGCCGTTTTTTCAAATCCGATTACAGGGGCCTGATCGGCACGCAGATATCAACGACGCACTTGTTTTCCGGGTGATCCTTCGGGTCGTTGTGATAGAGCTCGTAGAAGAGGCGGTCATCCGGCTGATAGCCGCTTTCCGGAAGCCACGCACCGAAGACCAGCTTCCACGCATCCTCGTATTCGTCCTGAGCGAGCTCGAACCGCCCGACGGCGAATTTGCCGCCGGGGATGGTCATATACCCCACCTCCCCGTCGACGGGGGTGTCCTTCGGAACGGTGATGCACGCGCTCGTCCGGAGCTTTTCCTCCTCGGTGATCTCGGGATCATCGTGATATGCACAGATCACCCGGGTTTCGGGGAACTGCAGCAGGTCCCGGGGGCCCGCCCAGGCCATCAGCTTCGCAAAGAGGCCCTCGAACAGCTCGGGGTTTCCCGCGTAGGGACCGATGTGGCGGACATACGCGACGTGAAACTCCGGCATGTTCTTCACCTCGATGGTGACGTCTTTTCTGTTTTGCATCTTAATCCTCCATGTGTTGGTGTGTGAATACACCCCACCATACCCGGAGGTTATCTTCATATCGTTACCGAGCTTGCTTTTCGTTTTGCGATTCTTGCGATCCTGTATACCGTTCTTGCTGTTTTCCAGATTCCCGATCAAACGCCACTCGCTGGCGCTCATGCCGTAATATTCCCTGAAGGCCCGGGCGAAGGACGCCGACCCGGAAAAGCCGCAGTCCAGGGCGATCTCGGTGATGGTCTTTCCGGGATTATGGATGAGCTGGCTTGCCGCCCGCTCGATCCTTACCCGCCGGATGTAGGCATTGAGGGTTTCACCCACCAGGGCGCGGAAAATCCGGTGGAAATGAAAGCTCGAAAAATTAGCGACGTCGGAAAGCTTCTTCAGGGTGAGTTCCGTGTCTATATGTTTTTCGATATAGTCGATGACGCGGTTAATCCGGGCGATGTACTCATCCCGGTGGTAGCGCGATTGATCGTCCATCTATCTCGATCCTGTATTCATCGGGATGGTATGTGATACGTCACCCACCCACCGTCTCCAAAAGTCCCGTCTTGTCCCCTGCGTGCCGATCCCGGTTCAAGAGGAAAAGAGAGACAATACCCCCCTCTCCCGCATACCTTGAAGGGATCTTGAAACCTCCCGCCTCATGAAGCATCTCTGTGTGGATTTGGAATACGTGTCATTCAGACGTCATACGATCCGCCTGGACATCAACCGGAAGTATCATTATCGCCGTCGATCTTCGGCTCCTTCACCAGAGGAATGAGTCTGCCGCAGTAACTACACTTCACATAGGGTTTCGATTCGTGAATGGAAATTCTCTGTTCTTTTTTGCAGTGAGGACATGTTTTCGTTTTCGAAAATAAGAGATCGATTATAATGCTGTAAAGCAGTCCCATTTCCCCTCTCCATACGGTTAATCGGAATCGTCCTCAAGGACGGCTCCTATTTTCGATACAGACTCCGCGGACCCCTGAAGTATGAGCCTGTCACCCTTTTCGAGTAACGTGTCGCCGTCGGGCTCCATTATCCTCCTATCTCCCCTCCGTATCATCAGGACATCAATATCGTGGTTCCGTATCGGTTTTATCTCATTCAACGTTCTCTCAATGAGTCCCGACCTCTCTCCGATATCATACACGCAAATGGCGCTTCCCGGAATACATTTCGCGTTATCGGCAAACCGACCTTCCTTGCCGAATAGGGAGCGATAGAACCGGTATCCATTCGTCCTGATCTCATCGACCATCCGGTCTATTTCATAATCCGGGATGTCGAATCGGTTGAGTACGCGGGAAAAAATTTCTATCGACGTTTCGAATTCCTCAGGGATGACCTCGTCGGCGCCGAGTTCATGCAGTGGAACCATCTCGCTGATAAATCTGGTTCGGGCGATAATGTGAACGTTTTTATTCAACGACCTGCTCATGGCTATGATTCTTCTTGTGGCGGCGGGATCGTAAATCACGCACACAAGCACTTTTGCCCGTTCGATCCCCGCCCTTCGTAACACCGCCTCCTGGGTCGCGTCACCATAGAGAATGGGCTCCCCTTCTTTCTGTTCGCTTCGGACCGTGTCGGGATTCATCTCCACGATCAGATACGGTATCCCCTGCGCCTTGGACGAGCGCGCGACGTTCCTGCCGTTTATCCCGAACCCGATGACAATGACATGGTCCCTCAATTGCGGGACCTTCAGTCCCGAATCAATCGGCATCGAGCCGTAGAGGCCCTCTCGAAACGCTTTCGGTATGCGGAGTTTCTCCAGCACATCGGACGTCACCGGCGCGATGTTCATGAAGAACGGGGTCGCAAACATGGTCAGGATCGCCACGTTAAGAAACAGTTGGTACACCCCGTCCGGTATCAGGTTGTAACCGCCGCCGATATCAAGAAGAAGAAACGAAAACTCGCCTACCTGACAGATCGTGAACCCCACGAGCAGCGCCACCCGCAGTGGATAGCCCAGAATCAGGATGGACGCGCTTATCAGCAGTATCTTGATCACCACGATAGACGCGAACGCCGTGAGCACGAGAATCGAATGATTCAGAAAATAGCTGACATCAAGCATCATCCCGATCGAGATGAAAAAGAAGCTCGAAAAGATGACGCGAAACGGGAGCACGTCATTGAGCACCTGCTGACTGTACTCGGAATTCGAGATGACCAACCCGGCAAGGAAGGCCCCGAAGGCGAGGGACAGCCCGAAGGTGTACGTCAGCCAGGCGATGGAAAAACAGATGACGATATTGACGAGGAAGAACAGCTCCTTGCTCTGTGTTCGCGTCACATAATACAGGAGGCGGTTGATGATCCACTGCCCGCCGAAAAGGATGAACAGGATGACGCCGATCGATTTGGCGGCGAATATCAACAGGGCGCGCGTGATATTTTGTTCCGTGCCCGCCAGCAACGGAACGATCAGGATCATCAGCACGATGACGATATCCTGGAATATCAGGATACCGACCGACAACTGTCCGTTGGGGGTTTCGAGCTCCGCCTTGTCCTGGAGTATCTTGAGCACGATGGCGGTGCTGCTGAGTGCAGCGAGGAACCCCAGAAAGACCGATTCGTTTACGGGCGTGCCCATGAAAAGAAAAACGACACAGACGACGAGAATCGTCGATACGACCTGGAGGGTCCCCCCGATGACGGTGTTCTTCCCGATCCTCAGGAGGTTCTTCATGGAGAACTCGATCCCGAGGCTGAACAGGAGCAGGACGATGCCGATCTCGGAGAGCATCTTCACTTCCCTGTAGCTGGAAATGAGCCCCAGGGCGAAGGGGCCTATCAGCGCGCCCGTCACGAGGTATCCGAGGATATACGGAATTCTCAACCTGTGGCAGATGAAGAGGACGGCGATCGATATGCCGAAGATAATTAATATGTCATTGAAGAGGGGTATTTCCATGACGTCGACTCAATCACCCGGTTTTGAGGGTGGGGAACGGGTTCGGCCTGTAATGGGATGTAATGAGAAGAGCGCCTTCTCCGCCGCTTTTCAGCATCGTTTCGCTCAAAATAGCAGAAAAGGAGGAGCAGTACAATAGAAACAGGACGCCGCGAATCCCTTTTTCGGTGATGGAGAGAGACACCGGCGGCGGCCGCCCGGCGGGGTGCATCCGGCGCCGTGGGTGGAGAGATGATCATCTCCGTGTATGCGGGATGGGGAATTCCCCCATGACGGCGCGGACATTCCGGTGGCAATGAAAGCGCGAGAAATCGGCCGCGTCGGAAGGCGTTTTCAGGGTGAGTTCTGTATCTACATGCTCTTTTTATATATAGTCGATGACGCGGTTTATCCGGGCGATCTACTCGTCCCGGCGGCGGTGGGATTGATCGGTGTGCTTCACCGTGTTCATTCACCCGCATTCCGCCGGTACCGCCCGAAGATATCGGAAACGATAGAGACCCTTCCCCTTCACGCACAGGCGGCTGAAACGCCGCCCGGTCCCTCCACGGCCGCCTACTGCGTCCCCGTTTCTCCCGCCCTTTTGTAGTCGTCCATCGCCTCGTCTTTCATCCCCATTTTTTCGAACGCCTCGCCCCTCAGGATATAGGCGTCCTTCTCATAATAGTAGCAGTAATAGGTGTAGTCCTGCTTGTTGATGATGGTTTCAAACGGGAAGCCGACGGCGACGGCCAGCGAAAGCTCTTTCACGCACGCTTCGTACTCCCCGGTCTCAAAGAGGACGTGTCCCCTCCCCACGTGGGCCTCGTACCGCTCAATATCCGTGGCGGTGGGAACACCGAGGGCGGCGTCGAAATCGGCCATGGCCGCGTCGAGATCACCGAGGTTGAGATGCGCGATGCCTTTCCTGATGTACGGCCAGGCGTCGATCGTCTTGGGCCACCCGAACAGCATCCCGCATTCCATAGAGATGAGCTCGTCACACACCGGGATGACCTCCTCCCACCTTCCCAGGTATGTATACGCGATCGCCTTGCCGCAGTACGGCGGGCAGTAGTCATATTTGTCCTCGGACCATTTCTCGATCGCGGTGTCGAAAAACCCGACCGCCTCTTCAAATTCCCCCATGTCCATGGAGGCCCACCCCCGCCCCTCCATCGCCGACGGTCCCTGAAAACAGGATGAAAAAGTCAATAGAGAGAAGGAAAGAAACACAAGGATGACGGCTTTTCTCTTCGCGCTCATATGCCCCTCCGCGTCCTGCTGTCTATATACTCATTGGTTATTTGATATACAGGCGATATCATACCGTAAACTGTTCCTCGGGAAAAGTCTTTATTGCTCGATTTTTTAATGGGTGGGACTTTTGGGAACAGTTGATCCCTTTGGAATCTACCTAATATTCTATCTTTTCACCAGGTATTGAATCGGTCTAACAGAATGAGTGCAAGAGTGATGACTATTACTTCATATTACCTGAATAACCTTCTGGCTAACATGGCAACCAACCATGCATTCAGGATTACACCGAAAATGCCCTCGAACATTGTAACAAACCTGAAACCATCTAAAGGAGAGATGTCTCCAAACCCTACTGTAGTATATGTAATGAAACTCAGGTAAAGAGAATTGACTAATCTATCAATAAAGTTAACCGGTTCACAGCTATCGTAGTTAAGAAGTCCCATTAATCCAGCAAAAAAGTATAATAATGCAGAAAGAAGTATTACACTTATTATGCTTATTATCACTGGTTTAAATCTTATCCCAAATCCAAGAATATTTTTTAAAATACAAAACCAACATTTGCCAAGAAATTTTTTTGTTTTTGCTTCGCATCTTCTTGCCCAATATAGCATTTCATCTTCGGCTTCATAATCCGCCAACAATCTAAACCACTCTTTTATAACGAGATAGTCTTTTTGAGCCTGCAACCAGTTGTCTTTTCCACCTTCCTTGTCTGCCTTCTTATGAGAAGAAAGGGCTGGCCCTATTGGTCGGAAGTCTTCGCTTAACCCGAGTGAAATAAATATGCGTAGGTCGTTAAAATGTATTTTATCTCGGGTTTTCTTAGGAGCAAATGGTTTATATTCACCCCCGAACTTTCCACCCAAATAAATATTGCTGATATCTATTTCATTAAAATAAATTTCATTAAGATAACTTCCCCGAAGAAGTAAATTCTGTTCAAAATATGTATTACGAAAACCCAGAAAAACTGATCTACTGTCTTGAAAATCAGTTGTTTTTTCGAATGTTGTACCTTCGAAATTTATAGTTAAAATAATCGCACTACTAAAATCAGTTTTACCTTTACCTGAGAAATAAGCTTCTTTAAAGTCGGTTCCTTTCTCACTTTTGAAATGTGCTCCACTAAAGTTTATACCCTCCTCACTGGAAAACCTTGCTCTAGAAAAATTTGCAGACAAATTATTATAGAATTTCGTATCAATAAAGTTAATTCCACCCTCAACAATAAAGTGCACCCCTGAGAAATTTACAATTCCCCCGCCGAAGAAGTGTGCATGAGAAAAATCAACATATCCTTTACCGTCAAAATATGCTCCTCTGAAGTTTACTCCCCCTCTACTGGAGAATTGAGCATTAACTAAACTGGTCCTCACCTTGCTGGAAAATATTGCATGACTGAAGTCTATTACCCCATTTCCTTCAAATTCCGCAAAATCAAAAAGCGTCCCCCACTTTTCTTCGAATACAGCACTCGAAAAGTCTGTCCCTCCTTCACATAAGAAATGCGTCGAGATAAAAGTGGTTACTCCCTTGCCTTTGAAATGTGCTCCAAAAAAACTAACCTTACCTTTACCTAAAAAATGTGCATAACTAAAATCAGCATTATTTAAAAATTCAGCTAAACAAAAGCTAGTTCCTATTATGCCTTTAAACTGAACACCAGAAAAATCAGCCTTGCATTGGAATTCTGCAAAAGCAAATTCTGCATTTTCAAAAACCAGCGACTCCTCTTGCTTTTTAAGTTGTTGAAAACTGAATCCCTCTGGAAAAATAAACCCGACAAAATTGTGTTTTCCTGATTCGTAAAGTTTTTCAAATTCTTTTTTAAAAATTTCAATATCTTTTTTCTCGTCTTGGGCATGAAAAATACAACGGTGTTTGCCATCAATATCTTTAATTATCAAGTTCGAATGAGGACACTCATATTTTTTTTGGTTTCCTGTACTTAGATCCAGATATTCCGTTCTATAATCACACTTACTCATTCTTTTTACTCTATTATTACTGATGGACAATATTACGATCTTTTATTTCTCAGGCATACGATACCATTTTTTTTATTGAAGAACAAGTAATTATTAGATTTACAAATTCATACCGGTTTTTTAAAGCTCCTTACTTTCAAACACACGCTTCTCTCCCTCACCCCCTCGCCAGCACCCACTGGTACTCCTTCACGTGATTGATGAACTCGCACAACAGCTCGTGGGTCTCAGTGGCGATGGAGCCGGAGAGGAGTATCCCCCGAATGCCGTCGTCGTTCCTGACGTTGAGAAGCTCCATCAGGCTCCCCCCGATGACGTTTCCCCCCTCGTTCTGGATCGCCCGTTTCAGATGCCTGAACGCCACGGCTACCTCGGTGTGGCCGAAGAGAAGGACCTCTCTCGGCCAGCGGTGGGGACGCTCCTCCCGGAAGAGCCCCCGGTAGGCTTCGGGTATGTCATAGTCCGAGGAATGCTCCGCCAGAAACAGCACCGGCGCGAGGCGAAACACCTCCCGGACAAACCGCACCGCCCCGATCGGCAGGTTGATTTTCTCCGGGATGTCGTCAAGCAACAGGTCGAGGCTCGAGATGTAATCAACCGCCTCATCCATCAGCGTCCGCCGGTCGCCCCGTACCTTCTCTCTGGAATCGTCGTCCTCCAGGTAGGTCATAAGCAGGTCACGGTCCACGTCGAGAAGCGCCGGGAAGTCCCCCACGATCTCGTTGGCCACCACGATGTCGAAGGCTCCCCCAAGCCCCCTCCTCCCGTGCGCCTTTTCCAGCACGTCGAAGATATCCGCCAGTATGAATTCCACGCGGTCGCCGAATGAGGAAAGCGCCTCCCTTTGCCGCTCCTGGAAGGACGGGCTGATGTCCAGCAGGGTGACGGAGACGTCCCCCCGCCGCTCCAGTATTCCCCGGGCGAGCGACCCGTAGCCGCCCCCCACCTCCAGGATGCGGGCGCCTTGTTTCAAAACGCCTTTACTCTCAAGCAACTCCACGATGACGTCTGAATAGGCGTACCTGTTTTTCAGGGCCGTCATGTAGGGGGAAGATGTATCCTTCAGGCTTTCCGAGATGGTCTGCTCCCACCCCAGGCTGGCCTGATCGCCCCGGTGGTAGGCGGTGGTGTCGTTCAGAGTGATCATGGATGCCTACCTTCCGAATACTTCGGAGAATGCGCGTATGGCTTTCTCGATGTCCTTCCTATCCAACCCCAGGTGGGTGACGCACCGCACGCTCATCTCCCCCAGGGGAAGCATCATCACGCCTTTCTCGTTCATCTCCACCACCACGTCAAGGGCGGTCATGCCGGTATCGGCGACGTCGAAATAGACGATGTTCGTGTCGATGTCGTCAGGATCGATGGCCACCCCCGGCATGTCCGCCAGGGCCAGGGCCAAAAGGCGGGCGTTTTCGTGGTCTTCGGCAAGCCGTTCCACGTGATGATCCAGGGCATAGAGGGCCGCCGCCGCCACAATCCCCACCTGCCGCTGGCCGCCTCCCACGAGCTTTCGAAAGCGGTGGACGGTGGAAATCGTCTCCTCGTCTCCGGCTATCATCGATCCCATCGGCGCACCCAGCCCCTTGGAAAAGCAGATGGTCACGGTATCGAAATACTTCGAGTATTCGGACGCCGCAATCCCCGACGCCACCGACGCGTTCAAGAGCCGCGCGCCGTCCATGTGCATCGAAAGCCCCTTCTCGTCGCAGACCTTCCTGATGCCCTCGATGTCGCTCAAGGGCTGGATGGCGCCGTTCATGCGGTTGTGGGTGTTTTCTATGCAGACGAGCGACGTCCGGGGAAAGTGGGCGTTTCCGGTGGCCCGGACGGCGTGTTCCACCTGCATCGGTGTTATCACCCCCCGCTCGCCCGGTATCATCCGCATCTGCACGCCGCAGAGCACCGCCGTGCCGCCTCCCTCGTAATAGACGATATGGCTGTCCGCCTCCAGGATGATCTCGTCCCCCGGCAGGGTCAGCGCCTTGACAGAAAGGAGGTTTCCCATGGTGCCGGACGCCACCCAGATGGCCTTTTTCTTTCCTAAAAGCTCGGCCACCCGCTCCTGGAGCCGGTTGACCGTCGGATCCTCAAAAAAGACGTCGTCGCCCACTTCGGCCTCGTACATCGCCTTTCGCATGCCGTCGGTGGGCTTTGTGAAGGTATCGCTTCTCAAGTCAATCATGAGATGTTGCTCCTGTATAAATCATCAGTAACCTATTTCGAAAGTCCGGAGGCCAGCTCCCGCAAAAACGACTCGGTATCGGTCACGAGTCCCAGGGTCTGGAACGACCCCCGATCCCCCAGCTTTGTGACCACCGCCGGGTTGATATCCACGGCGATCGTCCGCACGGACGCCGGGAGCATGTTCCCGGTGGCAACGGCGTGCAGCGTCGTGGCGATCATCAGAGCCATGTCCACACCCCGGGCGTGCGCGCGCATGGCCTCCTGGGCCTCTTGTGAATCGGTGATGACGTCCGGCAGGGGGCCGTCGTCCCGAATGGAGCCAGCGAGGACGAAGGGAATCCCGACCGTCACGGCGGCGTGCATCACGCCTGAGGTGAGAATCCCCGTTTCAACGGCCTTTTTGATGCCCCCGGCCCGGCGAACGGCGTTGACGGCCCGGATGTGGTGCTCGTGCCCCCCGGCGGCGGGGACGCCCCGGTCGAGATATATCCCCAAAGACGTGCCGAAGAGGGCATACTCGATATCGTGCACCGCCAGGGCGTTCCCGGCAAACAGCACATCCACGAAGCCGTCCGCTATCATCCGGGAGAGGTACGGTCCCGCCCCGGTGTGGATCACCGCCGGCCCCGCCACCACGAGAATCTTCCCGCCCTTCTTTTTCAGCTCCTTCATCTCGTCCGCGATCCGGGCGATGAGCTGTCCCTTCGGCTTTTCGGAAGACACCCCTGAGCTCATGAACTCGAACAGCTCCCGCTCCCGGGACCGCTCCAGCGGGTGCACCCGGACGCCCTGGTGCCCCACGACGATGCGATCCCCCTTCTTTACGCCGGAGAAGGTGACCGTCTCAGCACTCTTGCCGTCTTCCGATATCCTGACGGCGCAGTCCATCTCCGGCCACTTCACCTCCAGCCACCCGCCGTTCGTGTACAGCTCCGTCTTCAGGTTTGTCGTGGAGTAAAACCCCTCGGGAAAGACCCCGTCCGCCGGTGCCTCCTCCCACCGAACCTCGCCCACGTCCGCCAGCACCGCCCCCAAATCCCGGACCGCCTCCAGGATGCCGTTGAGGGTGGCGTCGTCCTCGGCGTGTATGCGGATGCGGGCGAAGCTCGTCTCGTCCTTTCGCTTTCCCATGGTGAAGGTCTCGACGTCGAAATTCCCGCCCATCTCCATGACGGCTGTGAGCACCCGGGGAAGGATGAGGGAGTCGATGATATGTCCCTCGAGTTCTATGACGTTTTCAGGCATGATCCGCTCCGATGCGTTGAGATATCACCCCCGATCTGTAACTGTGGGAGTGATGACAAACGATTGTGTCCGGGCCCGGTGGGATACCCCACACCGCACGGCAATGCCGCCGGGAGGCCCGGAAAAGGGGCGAAGAAACGCACAGTTATCTCAATGCGCTCGATCCGGTATTGTATCACCAATCACCGACCTTCGCAACGGGAGTTTCACGGGGGAACGTCTCTCCTGCTGAATCAACGCATGTGCGACGTTGGAATGCTGTGGGAGATTCAGACGGTCATGGGAGGTTTTTGTGAAAAGAGATTGAAAAAGTACAAGACGCGTGGTATCCTCTGGTGTTGTTTCAGGGGAACCATCGGGTTTTATCAACACAATAATCAGTCACGACACATGGGCATTACCTACAAGGACTCCGGCGTCGATATCGACTCGGCGGACCGGTTTATCGAGAGAATCAAAAAGGAAATCGCATCCACCAGAACCGACGGCGTAGTGGGGGATATCGGCGGCTTCGGGGGCTTCTTTCGGCCCGGCCTTTCCGGCATGAAGGACCCGATCCTCGTCTCCTCCACCGACGGCGTGGGGACGAAGCTCCTCATCGCCCAGATGACCGGAAAGCACGACACGGTAGGCATCGACCTTGTGGCGATGGTGGTCAATGACATCGCGGTGTCCGGGGCCGTGCCGCTCTTTTTCCTGGACTACATCGCCACCGGAAAGCTGGACGAGGGGGTGCTTGCAGATGTGGTCTCCGGCATCGCCGCGGGCTGCCGGGAGGCGGGATGCGCCCTGATCGGCGGGGAGACCGCCGAGATGCCCGGCTTTTACCCGGACGGGAAATACGACCTGGCGGGCTTCGGCGTGGGGCTGGTGGACCGTCCGCGCATCATCGACGGGTCGAAGATTTCCCCCGGCGACGTCATCGTGGGGATTCGCTCGTCGGGGCTTCACAGCAACGGCTATTCCCTGGCCCGAAAGGTCGTGTTCGACATCCTCGGACTCACAGTCGATGACACCCTCCCCGGAATGAACCGCACCGCCGGGGAGGAGCTGCTTTCGCCGACCCGCATCTACGTGAAGGCGCTTTCTGTTCTCACCGATACCGTAGAGGTCTCGGCCCTGGCCCATATCACCGGCGGCGGCCTGATCGACAACATCAGGCGGCTTCTCCCCCCGGGCGTCCGGGCGGAAATACGCACGGACACCTGGGAGGCGCCCCCGATCTTTCAGGTTTTGAAGGACGCGGGGAAGATCGAGCATCGGGAGATGTTCCGCACCTTCAACAACGGCATCGGCATGGCGGTAATCCTCCCTGCGGAAAAAAAGGATGCGGCGATGGAGGCGCTTGCTACGGCCGGGGAAAAACCGGTCCTCATCGGCGAGATCGCACCGACCGACGACGATCCGGACGTAATCCTGACCCCCTAAGCAACAGGAGGCTTTCCGATATGCTCAACCTCGCGGTTTTCATTTCCGGCAGCGGCACCAACCTCCAGTCCATCATCGACGGCACCGAAAACGGCACGATAGACGCCAGGGTCGCCCTCGTCCTCTCCAACGAGCCGGACGCCTACGGGCTGGTCCGGGCGAAAAACCACAATATCCCGGCGGTGGCGGTGAACCACCGGGATTACGCAACACGGGAGGACTTCGAAAACGCCATCATCGACGCCCTTTCTTCCGGCCCGGTGGACCTGATATGCCTGGCCGGGTTCATGCGGGTGCTCACGCCCCATTTCTTGCGCCGCTATCCCCAGAAGATCATCAACATCCACCCGGCGCTGCTGCCGTCGTTTCCCGGCACCCAGGGGCAGCAGGACGCCTTCGACTACGGCGTGAGGTTCACCGGCTGCACCGTCCACTTCGTGGACGACGGCGTGGATACCGGCCCGATCATCATCCAGGCGGTAGTGCCGGTGATGCCGGACGACACCAAGGACACCCTCCAGAAGCGCATCCTGGCCCAGGAGCACATCATCTACCCCCAGGCCATCCAGTATATTGCCCAGGGGCGGGTGGGGATAGTCGGGCGTAAGGTCGTCGTCAGGGATGCGGTACCTGCGGAATTCGCCGCGATCAACCCCCCCGCCGAGATTCTCGGTGACTGATCCCATCCTCGTCAGCGCATGCCTTCTGGGCGTGGCCTGTCGTTACGACGGGAAATCCAAACCCTCGCCGAAGGTCATCTCGTTCCTCGAGGGGAAAACCTACATCGCCGTCTGCCCCGAGGAGGCCGGGGGGCTTCCCACCCCCAGGCCGCCGTGCGTGCTGACGGGGGGTGACGGGCAAGACGTCATCGGCGGCTCTGCGGTGCTGGTGGATTCGGAAGGCGCAGACCGGACCGCCGCATACATAGCCGGAGCCCACGCCGCGCTGGCCCACGCCGAAAACGCCGGAGCGACGATGGCGATCCTGAAGGAAAAAAGCCCCTCCTGCGGCACACACCGGATTACGGTGGAGAAAGGAAGCGGCCCCGAGGAGACCCGGGGCATGGGGGTGACAGCGGCGCTGCTGGCGTCCCACGGCGTCCTTGTCATCTCGGACGAGGAGATGTGAGCCCCGGGGGTGAAATGATTATTTATATTTTTCTGTATGATTGAAACTCGTGCAGCGTCGGGATGATTCGTCAGGGAAGGCGGTGCCCGCCGTCTGTAGATTTCGCATCAATCGACACGAATCCCTCAAGACCTGTACGGTCCTATCCCGTATACTCCGTGGTCAAGAAAAATCCTAATTCTCTCGTGAAAACCTTTTCTCGCACCCGGATCATATCTCCATCAATTCTTTGAGAAACGAATTGTCTATTGTTTTTCTCAACGTGCCGAATCGTCTCAAGAGACCGAATGAGATCAGGAACATCACGGCCGCACACGCCACCAGGACGATATCCACCACGCCGCCGATGTCCCACATGCCATGCAGCATCCTCTCAAGAATGACCGTGACGATAATGACACCGGTAAAAAATGCGGCGAAGAACAAAAGAAATATCACCACCATCCGCCGTATTCGGTGCATCTCCTCTTCGTCGAACCGCGCCGCCAGGTTTTCCCTGAAATACAACCGGGACATTTGAAATACAATATATCCACTCAGCACAAGAAACGGCAATGATATGATGATTTCCAGTATTGTGGGAAGAATCGATGCGGCGATTGCAGCCGTCGCCGTTGTGAGTATCAAAATATTTTTTAAATTCGAGAGCCGTTTTTTAATGACGTATTGGGGAGTGATGATTGAAGATACGGCTTCCTGAAGATTCTCATCCAATTCGGCCGTTCCGCCCGCCTCTGTGATCTGCTTTTCCACCAGCCGCAATGATTCGTAATTCTCATTCAATACATCGATGAGAGAATTATATTTGTCTTTCAGCACCACCATCTTCGCCAGCCTCGGCGCCTGCTCTATCTGTTCTTTCAACTCTTCCAGCCTCCCCTCCAGCGAGGCGATCTCATCCTGTGAGAGATCCTTTTGTATCTCCTTCTCTATCCAATCGAAATGCTCTTTGAAATATTTTCTATCCCTCTCTTTATCCTTCTTGGACATGAAATGGTTATATACCGCAAAAAGAAAACTGAATATTGCGACAAATGCAGCGATCGTCCTAAAGTTCGATACCAAAAAATCTATGATATGTCCCTTGAATACCGTGGTCTCAATAATCTCCGCATCCCCCGTGTCCTCCAGAACGATGGTATCCTCAAATCCTCCCGCCGGGACACTCGGGAAGATCGAACAGACAACAACACAGCCCAATGCACACAATAACACCACTCGTCGTTTCATGTGATTATCCCTTATCGTTCAGCGGTTCTCTTTGTTTTAGATTTTCTCGGTTTGTACCAGATGATTAAAATTATATGGTCTCAGCGGTAAATGTCAAGAAGTCTCATATGGTCTATCAACCGTGCACGATAGTTACAGGCGGTCTCCCTTGATTTCATCCCGCCCCACCTTGTATGTAACCATCCATGTCATTTTGCTGTATCTATTTCCTTCATCTTTGCCAGATACAGGATGGAATAAATAAAACAACAGGTGGTAAAAATAATGAAAAGAAGATGTCCAAGGTCAATAGAAAAGAACCTCGTAAAATAATCTAAGAATGCATCAGAAGATATTATTTCTTTATTTTTCCCAAT
This sequence comes from Candidatus Zymogenaceae bacterium, assembly GCA_016931225.1. Taxonomy (NCBI): domain Bacteria; class Deltaproteobacteria; order Candidatus Zymogeniales; family Candidatus Zymogenaceae; species Candidatus Zymogenaceae bacterium. The sequence goes on along the minus strand of JAFGFE010000009.1, from coordinate 31,579 downwards.
TCCCAGGTGCGCAGCAATTATCTGTATCATTTCGAAGATAGAGTGACGCATAAACCACATATAATATTGTGGATGAAAAAACGTGAGGAATGGAATCGCTTCCTTCACCAATAGAATAGGAGTCATCAGGTATCCAGCCACTCTGTTTTTCGAAAGCAAATAAGCAGCGATCCCCAGGAGGGGCACGACCACTCCGAATCTGATTTCAGGAGAAAGAAAACTGAAAGGTAAAGCCATCCTGCCGGCAAAATGCATCACATTCAGATATACAAAATGGTAGACGAAATTGTTAAGAGAAAGCAGGCTCTCGATGTCGGAAACGTGGCAGAAGAAGATAATAATCATCGGCAGGCAAAATGTGACGATTCCAAAAATCAATAATCTCGTTGTTGACTTCTTTGAAACGTTTTCAAATAAATCAGTTGATATTTTATCGAGAGGTATCGATCGTATGCTGTAATACAGAGCAAACAGGATAAGAATAAGAAACAGTATTCCAGGCAAACTGAATTTAAAGAGCTTCAATAAAGGATTTTCTTCATAAAATTTCAGTATTTGTGGGAAACGGGGTATGATGGCGTATACGGCATGAAAATAGTAGCACAACACACCTATCCTTGCCAGGTTGGCCCTCATGCTGTCTCTATACGCGAAAAAACATGTACATATCAGAATAGGGAGAGCGAGGAGTACACCTCTTTCATGAATCAATTTACCACTCGCCGGGAAAAAGAGAATAGCAAACGGCCCCTTGTTCGGGATGTCAAAGGATGACCAGAGGTAGAGAAACGGTACCAGAAAAAAGCATACCAGCATGGTTAATATGAATGCATTCCTGTTATTATCCATCATGCCCTTCCTCGACGAATCGAGTGCATAAATACAGCAGATACAGAATGGAGACAAGAGAGAAGAGAAGGATAATCCATGGAACAGTTTTCATATGCACCATATAATACTCATATAAAATTTCCAATGGGAGTTCATACTGGAAAAGACGGGCCGTAATCCCCAGTGGTGATGTGATAGATATAGTCAGCGCCGTCACTACTATGGGCAGGGTGATGTACCCCTTTTCGTCGTTTCGCAACACAGCCTTTGTGCAATAGAATAGTAAAATCACAAGGATGAGAACGAAAGCGAAATAATCGCCCCTATAACTCCAACAAATGAAATTCAATGCTCGATCACTGACCAGGCCGAGCGTAACATACCCAAGAAGCGATATTACAACAAGTACAAAATAGGAGATAGAGATACTCTTCGGGACGTGTTTCGTAACATGAAGTTTCTGCTCATTGGTATATATTGATATAACAGAAAAAATGATCGAGAAAACGGAGAGTGAAAATGCAATTAGAAATAAGAGGTCACATAAATCATCATCAAAGAGAATAATATATCTGGAATGAACATAAAATGCCGTTATAGGATAGAACATCAGTCCAGTGAGAAGCACGTTCGCCTTGAGTCTTCCCCGTACGGCCCACAAGAGGAGTATAAAAAAGATGGGAATGATCACCAAAGAGACGTGAATACCAATAGAATCCAAACCCGATTTCCATATATATGCTTTATCAACAATTAAACCGTGGAAATGAATACCAAAATAAAGGTCAAGAGTCTCCCGGGCATTGACCAGGTATCTCCTGTAATACGCAAAACACACCAGCACCATGGCGACTGATGAGAGGATATAGGCGAGGATCGGTTTTCTTTTCATGAGGGATTGGAACACACGATTACTATATGAGTTAATCGGAGAAATTTTTCTGTATTTATAACGCACACTGCTAACTATTGTCAATTATGATTTTATGGTTCCGCCTCACAGGTATCATAATTTTCACCCTCTATTGCTGCGTCTCCCCCATAGCAATTTCAGACATTATGTGACCGAGTCCTCCCCTCACCCACCCTCCAGCTCGAAAGCGTTCCGGATCACCCTGATTCGGGGGAGCTTTCCCTCAAGGCTCACCGCCACCACGTCGAACCGGCAGGGGATGTCCATATTCCCCTGCCGTACCAGGTAGGCCGTCGCCAGTCGCCCCAGCCTCTTTTGCTTCCTCGCGTCCACCCACTCCTCGGGCCGGCCGAATTCACTCGACGCGGCGGTCTTGACCTCCACGAACACCAGGGTGTCCCCGTCTTTCGCGACGATGTCCAGCTCCCCCCCGGGCAGTCGGCAGTTGGTCTCGATAATCCGATATCCCATCAGCCGGAGCCGCCACCGGGCGAACCGCTCCCCGATCCGTCCCGCCCGATCAGGCTTCATCTTCATCGACAAGCTCCCTGACGCCGGAGAAGGTCCGCCGGTGGATGGGACAGGGGCCGTGGCGCTTGAGGGCCGTGCGGTGCTCCAGTGTGGGGTAGCCCTTGTTCCGGGCGAAGTTGTAGTGGGGATATTCTTCGTGGTAGGTACGCATGATCCGATCCCGGGTGACCTTCGCCACCACCGACGCCGCGGCGATGTGGGCCGAGAGCCCGTCCCCCCGGATTACAGCCTCCTGGAGAATCGCCCGTTCCGAGAAGGGGATAGGAAAGCGGCCGTCCACCAGAACCAGGTCGAAGGGGTGGGAGAGCATCAGCACCGCCTCCTTCATGGCGATAAGGGACGCCTGGAGGATGTTCACGGCGTCGATTCTCTCCGGCGTCACCATGCCCACGGACCATGCCAGGGCCCGCTCCGTTATCTCGGCGTAGTAGCGCTCCCGGGCTTTTTCCGTAAGCTGCTTCGAGTCCCTCAGGCCCTCGATGCGGCATGAGTGGGGAAGAACCACAGCCGCGGCCACCACCGGCCCCGCCAGGGGACCCCGGCCGGCTTCATCCACGCCCGCAAGGTGGGTGATTGCATGGGAGTAGAATTGATCGTCGTAGGCCGTGAGCATGACTCACTTGATCTTGAGGGAGCGGTCCGCGCCCTTGAGCGCACCCTGCCGGGAGGTCAAGAGCACCACCTGGGTCTTCTGGGAAATCCGCTTGATGATGGCTACCGCCGCCGCCAGACGCTCGTCATCGAACATCACAAACGGGTCGTCCAGAACGACGGGGAGGGCCATATGGCTGAGCATCGATTCTATCATGGCGAATTTCAGGGCGAAATACATGCTGTCTTTTGTGGCGGGGGACATGCTGTCCATACTGACCCGGAGCAGACTGTCCGCCTTGAAGAACTTGATTACCCCTCCCTGGCTGAACGTGGCCCGGGCGTAGCCGTTGTTTGTGAGGAGCTTGATATTTTCGTTGAAGATCTTCTGCAGCTCCGAGAGCGGGTCCATTTTCCCCTTCTGCACCAGCTCGGTGGCAATGGCTAGAAAACGCGCAACGTGATCGGTGGGAAACCTCGACTCCACCCTGCCGGCGCCGAAGGGGCCTTTTTTTCCCCCGCCTTCTCCGGTGGCGCTGACGATGACGCCCCGCTTTTTCAGGTACTTCTCAAGCCGGTTCACCTCGCTCTTCATTTCCTGGGGGGTAAAGCCGAGAGCGCCGGCGCCCTCCAGCTGTTTCTGGATACGGGCGATATTGACGTCTATTTCGTCCTGCTGGCGCATCAGGCTCTGGTACTCCTCGTCCTGTTTGACGGCCTCGATATCCGTTGCCAGCTTCTGCCGCTTCCTCTTGGCCTGCTCGAACGACTTGACCTTTTCCTTGATGGAGACCATGTTATCCGCGCCCAGGGTGGTCATCAGAGCTTTTATCTCCCGCTCTTCCGCGGCGAACCGGGAGTTAATCTGGGCGATCTGCTCGTCGGCGTCGACGATCATCCGGTTGAGGCGTCCGATATTGCCCCGGGCGCTGATGATCTGCCACGCCCCCCATCCCGCAACGCCCAGGCCGATCACGATTGCAAACTGTACGGCATGCCTGATCTTTTCCGCGGTTTCGACAGCCAGGCCGAGATCATTCACAAGGACGCTGCCCAGAAACATATTCCAGAGGATGAACGCGACCAAGATGCCGCCGCCGGCGATTGACAATCCAGGCGTGATGAACTTGTTGTCCTTGATGTTTGGAACCGGAGCGGTCGTCAGCTCGGCGTTCGCCTGGCCCCTTCGGTTCTTCACCTCGGCGAGGCTCACCTCTTTGCGTCGTTCGGTATCGCTGAACTTCTGAATCCGAGCCATCACCCCCTCCATGTCCCCCATGCTCTCGAATTTCGCGATAAAATCGTTCAGCCCTTCCAGCTCCTCCTCCATGCCGGTGACCTTCTGTACCTTGGTCTGCAGCTCATAGACCTTCGCCTGCTCGTCGTCCATGGACATCTGGAGCTTTTCGATCTCCTGCGCCCGCACCATTTCCTGCCGCAGGGTATCGAGCCGCTCCCTGACGTCCGCGATGTCCATCTCGTCGAGCTCTTCATCGATGACCTCGCCCTCACCTTTTTTAGCCGGTGCGGCCTTTGGGGCAAGACCCTGGGCCCCAAAAGGATTGGTGGAGGGAAGTCCGTTTAAATCGGAGAAAAAAATGTGGGAATAGATTTCCTCGTCGGGGATATTCAACGTGCCGGTGATGAAATCGTTGATCTCGTTGTGATCCTTCGTCACCAGCACGAATGTCTTTTGTTCCTTGATATACCGTGACAGGTTGGAAAGCCCCTGGGTATAGTCCCTGACGAGACGATAGGCTTCGTTGCCCTGCTGGATGGTCGCATAACAGCGGGATGCCCCCTCGAGCTGCCAGTTCAGGAAATCCTTGTCCCCGGAATAGACGTCCGGAAACAGAACCGCCATGAGCGCTCGGGCGATACTGCTCTTACCGCTTTCGTTTCCGCCAAGAATTACATTATACCCTTTATGAAAGGTAAACTTGACGGCCTTGGCATATTTTCCCACACCGGAGACGACCATATCCAGCAGAAACATAATCTCTCCCCTCTGCTGACGGCCGGAATTAGAATTTTCTCAACTCCTTGATCCGGGCAGCTTTGCCTTTCCTCTTGCGCAGGTAATAGAGTTTTGCGCGACGCACCCGGCCCCTTTGCATTACCTCTATCTTTTCGATAATGGGGGAATGCAGAGGAAATATCCGCTCGACGCCCACACCGTAGGAGACCTTCCTGACGGTGAAACTTGATCGAGCATATCCCTTTCTCTTGCGGATGACCGTTCCTTCGAAAACCTGGATGCGCTCTTTATCGCCCTCCTTGATTTTCACATGAACCTTCACGGAATCGCCCGCCCTGAAATCGGGGATATCGGTGCGCATGTGCTCTTTTTCGATCATATCTATAGTGTTCATCAGTCACTCCCTTGTCATCTTCGATCCGTTTGTGTTACTCCTCTGAGTCTATCCAGTATGATTGCTGCGGCGGCACGCACCGAGAGGTGGTTGTAACCGCCGTTTCCGTGTATCGGCTCAAGAATATACGTACAAACCTCTTCCACTTCGTCGGCCATCCCGAAACCGGTGCCCAACAGTATCAGCACAGGCTCCACCCCGCTTTTAATAATGGCGCCCATCCTCTCGTAATCGATGGCCGTCCCGGAATAGCCCGCCCAGGTTCCGACCACCAGCGGAGGACGTCCCGCCTCCTCCCCGATCGCCGCGATCGCGTCATCAATGGCATCGACCAGACTGATGAGGTCGAAGGCCTCGGCCCTGATCGGATTATACTCGCCGCCGTACCCCTCGGTCCAGTGAGAGATGATCCATGCCACAAGCCGTTTTTGGGACGGCATCGGCTGGATGATGTAGAATCCCGCGACGTTGTATGTCTTGGCGATCCGGGCGATATCATGAATATCCAGGTTCGTAACCGCCGAGGCGACAATATCGCCCCGTTTGTTTTTTACCGGATAATGGACCAGCCCGATATAGAGGTCTCCCACCCGATGTCTCCAGCGCCCGAAACCTGTACGTATCAGAATATATGAAATTTATAAGGGTTTTGTCAACCCCGCAATGAAATTATTTCAGGTTCGTAACGATATCCGCTTTGACCGTGTAATAAGACGAACATCACCCTCACATGCCCCGCACGCCGTCCTCCAAGCGATCCCACGTCCGCCCATCCTTTCATTACCGCTTAGTATCGCCCCCCGGTCGGCGGGAAATGCGGGCGATGATTTTCTTTTCCTCGTCTGTCAGGGTATCGTCATCAAGAAGATCCGGGCGTCTCTCGATGGTTCTCTCGGCGGCTCTTCTTTTTCTCCACTCGTCGATGCTCTTGTGATTGCCGCTCAACAGCACCTCGGGCACGGGCATACCCAGATATTCCTGAGGTCTGGTATACTGTGGATATTTGAGGAACGATCCCGAGAACGTATCCGTATCTACCGACTCGGTGTTACCCACAACGCCCGGAAGGAGTCTCGCCAGCGCCTCGATAACCACCAGTGCCGCCGTTTCCCCCCCGGAGAGGATGTAATCGCCGATGGATATTTCCTCGTCCACATATCGGGCTACCACCCGTTCATCCACACCCTCGTACCTGCCGCATAAAAAAGCCAGACGATAGTATTTCGAAAGGCGAAGGGCCGTTTTTTGGTCGAAGGTACGTCCCTGGGGCGTCAGAAGAACGGTCCGTGGACGAAGGCCGCCCTTCCCCAAATGCCTAATGGCCCGCATGATCGGCTCCGGCTTCATGACCATGCCGGCACCGCCCCCAAAGGGATAATCATCGGCGATACGATGTTTGGTGACGGTAAAACGCCTGATATCGACAACATGTATATATACAATCCCCGCATCAATGGCTCTTTTCAGCACGCCTGTTTTCAGCGGGGATACAAAAAAATCCGGAAAAAGAGTGATAATATCAATTCGCATTGGTGTCATCCGACAGCGCCGTCGGATCGATGATCATCCTCTTCTGAGCAATTGAAACATCCAACACCGCATCGTGTGTTGCGGGTATTAGTGTTTCTCTGCCTGTGTCGTCGATGGCGATATATACATCGTTGGAACCGGTCGGCAAAATCCTCTTGATATATCCGTACTGTCTTCCTCTGCTGTCCAGCACCTCCATGTCTATAAGATCATGCCAATAATACTCGTCTTGTTCGGTTTCGGGCAGATCATCCGAGTTGATAACGATCGAAAAGCCGATCAATGCCTCTGCATCCTCCCGGGTATCAATCCCGTCAAGTTTTAATATAAGCCGGTTGCCCATGCCTCCGCCCCGGTTGACGGTGATATCCCGTCTGGTTCCATCTTGGTGCCGAAGCGTGAGTTGTGACGATTCGAGAAAAATCTCGGGTGACTCGGCATGACTCTTTACCTTGACCGCGCCCTTTATGCCGTGGGGCTTAACGATCTCCCCCAGGATAATCTCTTCGCCCATCTTACTCAATTATCTCAAGTACAGCTCTCTTACGCACTTTCGTCGAAGCCGCTGAAAGAATCGTCCGCATCGCCCGAGCGGTTCTTCCCTGCTTTCCAATAACCTTACCGAGATCTTCCTTGGCAACCTTGAGCTCGATAACCGATGTCTGTTCTCCCTCCACCTCTGTAACCTGCACCTCATCAGGATTATCAACCAGGGCCTGAGCTATATACTTAATGAGCTCTTTCATGACTCACCACCTCCCGAAAAATATGCTGTTAAGGCTTTATTGAACCGCATCATTGTTTTTGATACTGTTTTGAGTGATTCCATGTCGCCTGAAAATCTGTTTGACGGTATGGCTGCTCTTGGCCCCGTTCTTCATCCACTCAAGAATCCTTTCCTCTTTCAGCGTCACTTGTGCGGGATCCGTCAAAGGATTATATGTTCCAACAATCTCAAGAAATCTGCCGTCTCGCGGAGATTCACTGTCCACTACAACAATTCGATAAAACGGTTTCTTCTTCGCTCCGGCCCTTTGCAGTCTAATTCGAACAGGCATAATTCTCTTCACCTCCTTGCATCTCTAAAATGGTATGTTTCCTCTGGAAATACCTTTCAATCCACCTTTTGAAACTTTCTTCATCATCTTCTTCATGGTACTGTATCGTTTCAGCAAACGGTTGACATCTTCAACTCGCGTACCGCTTCCTCTGGCAATGCGCTTTCTGCGGCTTCCGTTGATAATCGTATGATTATCCCGTTCCTTCTTTGTCATGGAGTTGATGATCGCCTCTATCTTCTTCAATTCGGATTCGGCCTGGGTGAAATTCACTCCACCCGGCAGGCCTTTCATTCCCGGAATCATTCCCATCAATCCCTCCAGGGAGCCCATCTTCTTGATGCTTTTGATTTGATCGAGGAAATCATCCAGGGAAAAGGCGCCCTTTCTGAGCTTCTTCTCCAGCTCCCGGGCCTTCTTTTCATCAACAACCTCCTGGGCCTTTTCCACCAGTGATACCACATCACCCATACCCAGGATTCTTCCCGCCATACGGGCAGGATCGAATGCGATAAAATCATCGTGCTTTTCACCAACGCCCACGAACTTGATGGGCCGATCGGTGACCGCTTTGATGGAAAGGGCGGCCCCGCCCCGGGCGTCGCCATCAAGCTTGGTCAACACAACACCGGATAGATCCAGCGCCGCGTTGAACTCTTCCGCTGCGTTTACCGCATCCTGGCCGGACATAGAGTCCGCCACCAGCAGAATTTCGCCCGGATTCACCGCCCGCTTGATGGTTACCAGCTCATCCATCAGCTCCTGATCCACATGGAGCCTGCCGGCCGTATCCAGGATGACCACATCGTACCCGTTCGTCGCCGCATGGCTCCTGGCATCCTGACATATCTTGACCGGATCGCTGACCTCCTTCGTGCTGTATACGTCTATTCCAATTCGCTCGCCCAGGCTCATCAATTGTTCTCGGGCCGCCGGACGCTGGGTGTCCGCGGCAACCATCAGGACTTTCCGTCCGCCCTTTTTCAGGTAATGGCCGAGCTTGCCGGCGGTTGTGGTTTTGCCCGAGCCCATGAGTCCCGACAGCATCACCACGGCCGGAGTCGCCCCGATAAGGCTTATGCCCTTCTCGGTGCCACCCAGAAGATCGACCATTTCGTCGTGAACGATCTTGATAAACTGCTGGCCCGGCGTGATCCTGCCGGTCACCTCTTCGCCCAGCGAGCGTTCCTTGACGTGACCTACAAAATCCTTGACGACCTTGTAATTGACGTCCGCCTCCAGGAGCGCCATGCGAATCTCCCGAATCGCCTGGGAAATGTTTTCCTCCGAAAGCTTGGCGGTTCCCCGTATCTTTGAAAAAATGGAGGCGAATTTATCTGAAATAGTTTCAAACACGATAGTAAATCTATACTACATATATGTAAAGTTTTTTATATATCACTGACACTCTTTTGTCAAGAAATGTTTACAATCATCCTTACTCGTACCCGGTAACACCGTCCGACCCGATAATATGTGAATTATCCGGAATTCCCATGGTCCCAAAGAGGCGTGAGGCGAACAACAGCAGGTACATGACCGGAAAAATCACCAGCAGGAACCCATACGGCAGCGTGATGAAGAACAACGACAGGACCGCTCCCACCAAACAAAAAAACCAGAATATGAGTGTCAAACCGATATAGGATGTCATGTTTTCGCGTATACGAATCAACACCAGCGAATAGTTAAGCACGGAACCAAACGATCCGTTCTCCCGATGCATATGAAACAGGGCCATAGGAATAATAAACGCCCAGGTAAGCGTCAATATGGCCGTAATCAATAGAAAGAAAAAACCGACATAATCCGACCAGGGTGTGCGAATGACGAAGATAAAAAAAGAGGCGATGAGAAAGGGAACCATAAACGTGACGGCATACACCGCCAGGACACCAAGAAACTTCAGGCCGCCGATGCCCAGGTCGAGTATCCGATCCCAGGGCGGCGTCTCATTTTTACCGTTCATGGATATACGCATGCTTTCGGATATATACCCACATGCCACAATCGTTCCCACAATGGGTATAAGATTCACGGCACAGAGTATCAGATATCTCAGCGTCGGTTGTTTCCCGTTCACGGGATAGATGATAGAGGACAAGAGCTTTCTCATGAGGTTCCTTCAACCGGCAACAAGGGCCAAACTTTCAACAGAGGTGAAAACCGAACTTTCTCTGGTGGTATTATTTAATTACAGGAATAACTTGTCCATGGACGTTACCATGAACACATAATTAATACGAGCCACAATCATCATTACGATTATCAACAGGAGCGCCAGAGCGAGAGAGCCGGTCAGCGTATATACGGCCGTTCGCTCTTCGGGATTGCCCGTTACGATTGGAAGCGACAGATAGAGTATGTATATTCCACCTAAAGCCGTAATAAAGGTTAAAATGCTGGCCGCCGGAATGAACAGGAAAATCCCCCCCAGAAAAAACGGAAGATATCCGTACGATGCGCAAAGCAGCGCTTTTCCGTAATCTGCTGTCGCGTCGAACTTGGGTGCAATATACATAATGATACATCCGCCCGCAAACACCATACCGACGGTAAGAAAATACCGCAGGATTCCGGAAAGGAGTGCGTATCCGAACGGAAGCCGAAAACGCCCCCACTGTCCGATGCCGTATCCCACGATGCTCTGACCGAAAAGCGAGGCAAAAAACGGAATCAGAGCCGCGATACAGACAAAGATGAGAGTCTCCTGTTCGAGCCGATCGCTCTCCCTGAGAGTCTCGAAAAGCGCCTCCGGCCCGGTCACGAGTCCCCGTACCCGTTCAATAACATCCATATGTCCCTCAAACTATGTGTATCATCCCCTAAGTGTAAATCACTATACACGGATGCAAACCGGGTTGATTATAGCATAAAGAAGCACATTATAGTGTAGAAAGTTTCTTCTCTGAAATCAGGGGCACCCAGTTTCTCTTCATGATATCGATGGCATCATCGATCTTATCCACGCCGACGATCAGGATGGCATTGTCCCCGACACGACCGATATACGGATACAAATACAGGACATTGACATCCGCATCGCTGAGATGCTTGAGCACGGCGTTGAGTCCCCCCGGATGATCGGGCGTCTCCACCGCCAGGACATCCCGCTTTCTCACCTCATATCCCTTGCTTTCCATCACCATAATTGCCTTGGCCGGATCGTCCACAATCATCCTGATGGTGGTCAGATCGGACGTATCCGCAACGGAAATGGCCCGGATATTTATTCCCTCTCCCCCCAGAATGGTGGAAAGCCGCGAGAGCTTCCCCGGTACATTTTCCACTACCACTGAAATCTGCTTGATTTGCATCTCATTATTTGTCATACGTGCATGTACCTCATACGCTGCTATAGCCGATCTCCAGCGCCTGCGTGTTTACCTCCACAACCTTTTTCTTCCCGTCAAAAATCTCACCCAGACTGTCGATCACCGTGCTCAGCTTGACCATGTTGGTTTTTTTAACAAACGAGCCCAGCATTACCATGTTCGCGGCTCGCATATCTCCAATATCTTCGGCAATTCTCCCGGCATCAACGGTTACCAATTCGATATCTCCCCGGGACGGAGATTCGTCTATCATCGTGGAATTGATAAAAAGCACTCCTCCGGGTTGAAGTCGATTCTGAAACATCTTAAGAGAGGGCTTGTTCATAACCACGATGAACTCAGGCGACGACGCGATGGGAGAGGCGATCTCGTCGTTGGAAATCGCCACGGTGCAGTTCGCCGTACCTCCGCGAACCTCGGCGCCGTATGACGGCATGTAGGTGACATGCTTGTCTTCCCACATGGCGGCCACGGCAAAGGCATATCCCATCATCAAGACACCCTGGCCGCCGAAGCCCGAAAGAATCGTCTTAATCTGCATTGGCTGCCTCCCGACCCGGCGCCCCAGCCGTTTCATCCTTCAAAACTCCCAGGGGGTAGGTGCCTGTCATTTCCTCTTCGATCCACGTGCAGGCCTTCAGGGGGGTCATTTTCCAGTTTGTGGGACAGGGCGAAAGCACCTCCACCAGCGTGAAGCCGAGTTTATCCATCTGGACGGTAAACGCTTTCTTGATGGCTCGTTTTGTGTTTCGTACGGCGGCGACCGAGGTGACGGTGGTGCGCTCGATGTAGACCGCACCGTTCAGGATGGCGATCATTTCACTGATGGGTATGGGCGACCCCTCTTTTTGAACCGAGCGGCCGAAGGGTGAGGTCGTCGTTTTCTGTCCCACCAGGGTGGTGGGGGCCATCTGTCCGCCGGTCATACCGTACACAGCGTTGTTCATAAATATCGTCGTGAAGCATTCGCCCCGGTTCGCGGCATGGATTGTCTCGGCGGTGCCGATGGCCGCCATGTCGCCGTCTCCCTGATAGGTAAACACCAGGCGGTCCGGCAGTACCCGCTTGATGCCCGTCGCCACCGCGCACGCCCTGCCGTGGGCGGCTTCGCTTGTATCGACATCGAGATAATTATATGTCAGCACGGCGCACCCCGCCGGGGGTATGCACACCGTTCGGTCGGCCATGTTCATCTCCTCGATGACCTCGGCGATGAGCTTGGTGACGATGCTGTGCCCACAACCGGGGCAATAGTGCATGATGGCGTCCTTGAGGAGCTTCGGGCGTTCGTAGACCTTTTTCACTTTCCCAACTCCTTTTGGTAATATTGTCTTGAGATAATCCGCAGCACCTCCACCGGCGTTGAAATAATCCCGCCGGGCCTTCCGTGAAAGTAGACTTCCGATCGCCCCTCAAGGGCAAGGCGCACGTCATCGACCATCTGGCCGGTGCTCATCTCGAAGACGAAAAAAAGATCCGTTTTGCTCGCCCGTTTTCGGATGATATCGGAAGGGAACGGCCACAGCGAAATCGGCCTAATGAGCCCCACCCTCATCCCGTCGCTCCTGGCCCGCTTGACGGCCCCCTTTGCAATGCGCGCCGCCGTTCCATAGGCCACAACCGCAAGCTTCGCATCGTCCATCATGAATTCTTCATACCTGGTTTCGTTACGCTCGATGGTCTTGTACTTGCGCACCAGCTTCCAATTGTGTTCCTCCATCATCTGGGGATTGAGGATAAGGGAACGGTTTATGCGGGACGGCCTGTTCTTGGCGCCGTCGAGAATATAGTCCTTTTCCGGTATCTCTCGGGGAGAGTAATTTTCGAACGTCACCGGCTCCATCATCTGTCCCAGCATGCCGTCGGCAAGGATCAAAACCGGATTTCGATAATAATCTGCGATATCAAACGCCTCCATAGTCAGGTCGGCGACTTCCTGGCATGAAGCCGGCGCCAGTACCACAACCCGATAATCGCCGTGTCCGCCGCCCCGGGTCGCCTGGAAATAGTCCGACTGGGCGGGAGAGATATTTCCCAGCCCCGGCCCGCCGCGTACCATGTTGACGATCACCGCCGGAAGCTCACACCCACACAGAAACGAGATGCCTTCCTGCTTGAGGCTGATGCCCGGGCTGGATGAGGACGTCATAACCCTGGCTCCGGCGACGCTGGCTCCCAGTACCATATTTATCGCCGACAGTTCGCTTTCGGACTGGATGAAGATGCCGCCCTCCACCTCTGTCAGCCGCCGGGACATGTATTCGGGCAGCTGATTCTGGGGAGTGATCGGATACCCGAAGTAACAGGTGCACCCCGCCCGTACCGCGGCTTCACCCACAACAGTATTGCCGCGCATTAGTTTCAAATTACTTTTTTGACTCACGATATACCTCGATGGCGGCCTCGGGACATATGACGGCGCACATGCTGCATCCGGTGCATTCATTCCTGTCGCCATCGTCAAATCGTACCGGGTAATATCCCTTGGCGTTAAGCTTCTCATCAATCACTATCATCTGCTTGGGACATGTTTCAACACAGTAGAGGCATCCCTTGCATACCTCTCTGTCGATTTCAATCATCGCTTTCACGCTACAATTTCCCCAGTGTAAATAGTATATTATAGTGCAATGCTTAAAATAATGTCAAGCTATTTTCCCTTTCCAATGGATAAGACATCGCATCAGCCCCCCTCCTCCCCTCCATCGATGTGTTCCGAGAGGGACAGACGTCCGGCCCCATGGGTATATCGAACGGCGGCGAATGATTCAGCGGGGGCATTTCAATGTATAGCACTTCAATGAAGAATTTTACTTGCTCTTTATAGTATCCGGGTATTATAATGGCAACACATGTTGCTATTGACACCTATGCAATTTCCAAGGAGTATTCAACTCGGAGGCAAACATTATGGAAACGGACTTCAAAAGCAACCTCGATGCTATCTTTTATCCTGAATCGGTGGCTATTATCGGGGCCAGCAACAATTTCAACAAATGGGGATCATTCATCACCGCCCATCTCATCGTCGGCGGATATATGGGACAGGTATTTCCCATTAACCCAAAAGAGGAGAAGATTTTCGGCAGGAACGTCTACAAAAAAATCGGCGACGTTCCCGGAAAGGTGGACCTGGCGGTGGTTGCCACACCCGCATCGGCCGTCCTTGACGTGGTCAAAGAGTGCATAGAAAAAAAGGTGAGAAGCCTGATGATTATCACCTCCGGCTTTTCGGAGACCGGCGATGAGGGTGAAAATCTTGAGGAACAGTTGACGGACATGGTAAACAAGGCCGGCATCCCCATGGTGGGACCCAATACGATGGGGGCTCTCTGCACGCAAAAGAGACTCTTCACCGTCGGCTCACCCATGTTCCCCAGAAAAGGCACGATCTCGTTCGTCACCCAGAGCGGTAACCTGGGGATCCAGATGCTGGAATGGGCGGAGAACAATAGTGTGGGCATCAGTAAAATGGTGGGGTCCGGAAACGAGGCCTGTGTCGCCAAGGAGCATTATATCGATTACTTGGCCCAGGACAAGGACACACGGGTGATCATGCTCTATCTGGAAGGCGTGGACGACGGCATCCACTTTCTCGAGGCCGCAAAAAAGGCGACACTGAAAAAACCGATCATCGCCTTGAAGGGAGGCCGTACCGACGCGGGAGGGAAGGCGGCCCATTCACATACCGGCTCCATGGCGGGGGACAGCACGGTCATGACCTCCGTGTTTCGCCAGTCCGGCATCATCGAGGCGAAAAGCGCGTCGGACCTATATGACCTCTCCATGGCGTTCGATAACCTGCCGCTCCCGAAGGGAGACAGGGTGGGCATTGTCACCCTGGGCGGCGGCTGGGGCGTTTTGACCACGGACGCCCTGGTGGAACAGGGCCTGCGCCTGGCGACCCTCGATAACTCGGTGATCGAACGGCTCGACAAGCTGCTGCCGCCCTTCTGGAGCCGCAGCAATCCCATCGACCTGGTGGGCCAAATACTCCCCGACGTATACATCGAGGCGGTGCAGGTAGTGGCAGAGTCCAAAAATGTAGATGCGGTCATCTGCCTGGGAATGATCGGCGTCTCCAACGTCGGCGTACGAACATTTCTCTCATCCGCCGCCGCGTCGGACATGGACAATATCGAATATTACGTCAGACAGACCCAGGAGAGATACCAGCAGACCGAGCAGGACATCCTGACCCGCTTCAACGAACTGATGAACCAGCTGAAAAAACCGATCATCAACGTCTCGCTCTATTCCGGGCGTCGTCGCGCGAGCTTGAGATTAAAAGCCGGCTACTCCGAGGTGGTATACACCACACCGGAAAAGGCGGTGCAATCACTGGTCGCCATGTATAATTACCACATGTTTTTGAAGGGTCACGGAATCGAGGAGTAGCGGGGAGTCGGACGGGGAGTTTATTGCATGACTCAATCAATCGGGGACGATTTGGTCGTCCCCGATTTTTTTCGCGCAGTAAGCTGTGTGTGGAAATAACGGGGGGCGTGATACTCACCGCCGATTCACATGAATCCTCAGAGGACGATAAACCGCCCACGGTGATTCACCCTTCTCAACGAAGTGTATCCGCCCCCGGATGTCGGCCGGACGACCGGCCGGATTGTAACATGGTGGAGATGATGGGATTCGAACCCACGACCTCAGCGTTGCGAACGCTGCGCTCTCCCAACTGAGCTACATCCCCATAAAATGGATTCCCTTTGTAGCACCTACCGACGCGCTTGTCAACACCCAATTGCATCATTTCGGCATAAGTATATCATCTTATGCTGATTTTTTCCAGATCTCCGGTCAGCGCCCCCATCTCGAACCAGGGTCGAGACATCTTAATTGTTATGCCCACGAATTTCGTCTGGATATACTCGAAGATAATCCCCCCGGTCTCGACGGTGTCAAGATAGGCGTATTTCGTCTCGGATCCCCCTCCCTTCCCGGTGCTCTTGATGATGCCCGATTGTAACACGCCGATACCCGCCTCCCGAACCGCCTCCATGCGCCGGTCGAAATCCTTGACAAAAAATCCGAGGTGGTGAAGCCCCTCCCCGTGCTTCTCCAGATGCTCAAGGTAGAGGTTTCGATCCCCCTTCAGGTGGCTGATCAACTCGAACATGACGCCCCCGGAAAACGCCATTACCAGATCGAGTTCATAGCTGACGCGCTCCGTCCCGCCTCGGTAATGCTCCTCGTCCGCCAGGCCCGCCCGAAACCATGGTCCCAGCCCGAATGTCCGGGAAAAGTATTCGATCGCCCGGTCCATGTCTCTGACCACGATGCCCAGTTGATTGAGCCGAGGGAGCCTGAGCACCCTCGCCACATTTTTCGGAATATTTTTCATGACAGACTCCTTGTTTATCCGATGGGTATGTCAGATAGTGGTGGTCTGGAGCACATGGGGCGGTAATTCGGATTTCCTGACTTCACCCTGCCGGTCTCCTTGACTTCCTCACCCCACACCTCCACCGTCACCCCTCAACACCTCAGTCACTTTAATCTACCTCTATCTTGGCAGCCGACCCTGTCGGCGCACTCATGTCGTCTCACTCCACCACTATAACGACTGTCGGCCCCTGCCGATCCTGCAGTGCTGTCTTCCTCAATAGTGGTGGACTTAAGCACATGAGGCGGAAAAGCGGACCTCTTGTCCTCTCCCCAATAGTATCCTTCGCCCCCTTCGCTTATTCACACCCCAATCACATCACTCCACCGCTATAATGGCACCCGACTCTGTCGGCACACCCCAGTCGTCTCACTCCACCACTATAACGGCTGTCGGCCCCTGCCGACTTGGTTGAGGATCATTACCGCAAACTCGGCCGCCGCCTTCAGGTCCGCATCGTCGGGATGCGGGTCCGTCTCGGCCATTATCCGTGCGAACTCCTCGTCCGATACGCCCAGGTTCTGCTTGACAAAATCGTGAAGCTCCGGGGCGAGCTTTCCCTGGCAGTCGAACACCCCCAGACAGTCGATCTTCTTGGTTTTCGAGACCTCATCAAACGTCTCCAGCCCCCGACGAAAGCCCTCCGGCCGGAAGGCGGACGACGAGTGGGTGACGAACCCCGCAAGCGTCACATCCCCCCCCTCCGGGAGGCCTTCGAGAAACTCCTTCGCCTGGGCGGAGAGTCCCCCGGCGTGAATGGGGGTGCCGACGAACACAACATCATACTCCCCGGCCTTCGCCGGGTCCGCCTCGTCAACGGGCATAATCGTCACCTCGTGCTCCTTCGCGGCACCGTTGATTGCGTCGGCCAGCTTTTTCGTGTTTCCGGTCTGGGTTGCATATACGATCAGCACCTGTTTCATCCGTCACCTCTCTTTTTTCCGTTTCGATTGTAAATTACGGTCAAAAGAAATAGCTCTCGCCGTGGTTGAGGGATACGAATCTCTCCTCCAATCCCTGCCGCTCCATCTCCCGGAGAATATTCTTCGGGGGAAAATGCACCGGCTCATCCCCCAGGCGAAACGTCACCCAGTGCGCCACCATCAATCGTTTTGCCCCGAGTTGTCGGAAGGCCGTCACGGTGTCTTCCGGGTTTATGTGACTGGTGGACATGAACCAGCGGGGCTCATAGGCCCCCAGGTTGAAAACGGCCAGGTCGATATCGAACATGTCGCCGATTTCACCGATGCGGTCGAAATAGGCGGTGTCCCCGGAAAGATACAACGTCGGCCCGCCGTCGCATTCGATGACGAACGACCCCCACAGGCCGGTATTCGGGCCGACGATCGGGTTTCGCATGGTCCAGTGGTCGCAGGGGAGAAAGGTGATCGTCACATCACCATCGCGGTATGACTCGAACCAGTCCAGATGGGTGCGATTTCTCAGACCTGCCCGGTCGTAGAGATCATCATATCCCAGGGGACTGACGACGTGCGTGTCGTCATTCAATAGAGACAGGGATGCTATATCCAAATGGTCGAAGTGACCGTGGGTGATGAGCACGCAGTCGGGTTTTGGCATCTCGGCGGGGGAAAAGGCCAGGGGCGAAAAATCGTCGTGCACCCCGATGATGGTGGAAAAGACCGGGTCCACCAGGAGGTTTTTTTCGCCGATGCGGATAAAGAGCATGGCGTGGCGGATGAATGTGATCGACGGATTCTTCTCCATCATCACCAGACGCCAGTCCACCGAGACCTCCACGGTCGGCTCCTGGTCGTAGTACTGCTTGAATTCGTTTTTTGAAAAAAACCGCCACTTCACGAGGCGTGGAATTCCCACCGCGCCGCCCAGGCCGATGGGATTGACGAACCGGCCGTTGTAATGGTGCAGCCTCCCCTCGGCGATCTCCACAAGCGACAGTTCCCGCGCGGCGAGCCGCGCCTGTTCCTGGGCATTCTGAAAATCCGCTCGCTTCATGTATCCTCCACACGACCCCGCATCGACCAGCACCCCGCCGGAGAGGGCAAGTCCCCGGATCAGAAACCGCCTTCTGTCAAGATGTACGGCGGAACCGACCGTCGTCTCGTTCGTATTCAACGTCTCCGTGCGCACGATTACCCGAAGCGGGTATGAAATCCGCTTCCCCCCTTCGGCCATGAAAATTCCACTGCGTCCTGCGGGCAGACATACCAGCACGCCGAACATTCCATGCACCATTCAAGGGAGCGGACCCGGGCGGTTTTTTCCACGATCTCAAAGCAGCCGGCGAGACACACCTTGAGGCACCCCCCGCAGCCGGTGCATTTTTTGGGATCAATCCGTATAAATAGTTCCGGTTCCCCCACCCAGCGCACACCGGGAAATGTATCCGTGGTCCTCAAGGCTCCCTCCTCTTTTTCGCCCCGAAGGTGGCGGCACGGGCTTTCACGGTAAAGCGGATAAGGGCCTCGGTCATTCCGACGGCGCTCGTATCCAGCCGGCCGAGCAGGCGCACGTACAGCGGCTCATACAGCCAGACCATGAATCCCGCAATCGCCTTCATGAGGAAAGCAAACGGGACGAATAGGTATGACATCGTCCACAAAACGGGCCAAAATACCGTTAAGACGAGGTCCGACCACCACATCAGGAATATAAATATATATTCTCCAACGCTCCGGTCTCCCGGACGGATCACCTCGTCCCCGCAACTCGAGACATCGTCTGAATACGAATGGTGCCAGTGACGATAGTTTCGGAAGAACATCCGCACCCATGAGGTGAGCACCCGGGGATCTTGCCTGATTGCGGAAAGAAACACCCGGAAAAGAGGAGAAACGGTGTGGGCCAAAGCTCCGAAGCCCCATCCCGCGTGGACATATTTCCTTAATGAACCGAGATCATGATCTTGCTGGGCGTTGCGGAGCAGATATCGATGAGGGGCGGTGATGGACCAGGCGATGATCGGGTGATTCCTGATCTCCCGGTCGTACCGGGAGAGGAAATCTTCCGATACGTCACCGGCCTCAATCGCCTCCCGGGCCACCCGTCCCGCTATCTCCGCGGAGAACCAGGCCGCGGGCACCCCGTCGCACAGTTCCGTACTCTCCAGCCCCCCCGCGTCTCCCACAAGGAGCATGCCGCCGGTGGAAAGGGGCATCGCCCGAAGTTCGTCGTCAAGCCCCACGAATATCTCGAAACACTGCCAGGTATGCGCCCGAAGCTCGGCCTTTGCCTCGACATCGTCCCGCCACCAGGGGAGCTTTTCGACGACGTTTTTATGATAGGTCTCGAACCTCTTTTTCAGATTCTGCACCGTGCCGTCGTCCATCGCCAGGCACTGATCCTGCATAAAGTGCAGGCTCTCGCCGTAGGGCCAGACCATCAACCCGTTTCCGTATCCGAGGGGGGGCGCCATGTTCTGTTCATCCCAGGCCCACAAAAACCGGATGGAGTGGCCGAAGATCCGGTCCACATCCCCTTTTTTCATCGTGTAGTCATAGGTATCGGCCAGGGAGATGACCCGGGGGGGATATTTTTTTCGTATGCCCGCCTTTACCGACAGAAGCCCCTGGGAGCCCTCGGCGTTGATGACGATCTTCGCCGCAATGTTCCTCCCGTCCTCCAGCACCACTCCCCGAACCGATCCGCCCTCGATAATAAGATCACTCACCACCGTTTTTGTGACGACCTCCGCCCCCACCCGGACTGCCTCGTCGGCCTGCCACTGGCAGAAGTCGGCGCAGTAGGCGTTATACCCGAAGGAAAATATCGGGGCGAAAGGCTTCGGGAATCGAAGGGTATCGTCGATGACGATTTCCTCCCGGTCGATATCGGTGACGATGTAGTTGATGATGCCGTCCACCGGACGTTCTATGGGCGGTGTGCCGTCCCTGATGAAGCCGGGACCGAAAAGAAATCCGTAGATCGGTATGGTCAGGCCGGAGATGATCTTTTCGCCGATGTTCTCGGCGCGCTCGATCACCAGGGTAGAAAGCCCGTGGCGGGCGGTATGATGGGCCGCCGCCGTTCCGCCGAATCCGGCGCCGACCACCACCACATCGTACGATTCCCGTAGAGTACAGTCCATTGAATGACAAAGCCCATTGAATGATAAAACACAAGATAAGAGAAATAAGATATGGTGCTTACCATATCATTATCAACCAGAGGTGTAAAGCGATCGTTTTGGTTTCATCCCCATAACTCAGGAGATATCATATATGGTGATCGATTTTCCCGTCCCCGGCGTTCACTCCGAGCCCGCCGCTTCCCAGACCACCGCCGCCCTTTTTGCTGGATTGTTCGCGAGCTTCTCTGCTACAATGCACCATCGTCGTCAGGGGAAGATCTCATCCGATATGATCATCGTTTCAATGAGGCAAGGAGCCGACGATACGCATGTTTTTTTTACAAAATTTGTGAGATGTCCATGATGAACGGGAAATATGCGCCCATCGTCGGGATTCTCTCGGGGCATCCGGGAATCATGCACGCCTTCGCTCCACCCACAGGAAAGAGGTGTGGCTGCACGAATGCGGTGCGGTAACCGCGCTGCCGGTTTTACAATCCTAAACAGATGAATAGACCATACACGAAAATCGAGATGCTGGAGCTTACCGATCTTTTCCGCGGAGAGGTCATGGGCCGGATGATCGACTCACTGGAGATTTCTCCGGGCGGCGTCGGTCTTGACGCGGGCTGCGGCATCGGCAGCAATATGTCCTTTCTGGCGCACGCGGCCGGACGACACGGATATGTTCTCGGAGTCGATTATGACATCGACTCACTTCGCTGCGCCCGAAACCGACTTGACAAGGAAAACACATCATACATACGGGGAAACCTGATGCGGCTCCCCTTTTCCGACGCCGCAATCGATTCGGCGGTGAGCGTCGACTGCGTCGGGATGATGCCGGAAAGCGCGCACGACATGATCACCGAGCTCGTCAGGGTCGTCAGACCCGGCGGGATGCTGGCGCTGGCGGCGTGGACGTCACAAATGCTGCTGCCGGGCCATCCCGTCCTGGAAGCGCACCTGAACACAACAGCCCAGGGTATTGCGCCCTTTCGGGACGGCCTTTCGCCCTCCCTTCACTTTCTGCGATTGAAGGGGCGGCTTGAAACGATGGGCCTTGAGGATATCCTCGTACGTTCCTTCCTGGGGGAAATCCATCCGCCCCAAAATGACATGGAGGAGCGGGCCCTCGACTCGCTGTTTTTCATGCGGTGGGGCACCGATCCCAACGACCTCTCAGAACAGGATAGGCTTCTTTATCGAACCCTCATCGATCCAGATTCGGATCGGTGTATCTATCACCGATCCGATTACTACGCCTGGTTCATCTACACCATGTTTCGCGCCAGAACGACGGGAATGTAGTGTCTCTTCATCTGTTCCGTTTTTTACCTAAAATCGCTTTTCTGAATTCCCTTGACTTTTCGTGATATTTTTTTTATTGTAATGATGACAATTCAATACTTCTCACGGGATGCACCATGAATACACACGTTGCGCTCTTCATCCCCTGTCTTGTCGATCAATTTCTGCCCGATATCGGCACCGATACCGCCCGGCTCCTTCGGAGACTGGGCGTTTCTGTGTCTTACGATCCGAGACAGACCTGCTGCGGTCAGCCGATGATAAACGCCGGCCGTACCGACAAGGCACGGACCCTTGCCCAAAGATTTATCGACATCTTTTACGACGCCTCAAAAGACAGCGCCGTGGTGGCCCCTTCCGGCTCATGCGTCTACACGGTCACCCGACACTATCCCGAGCTTCTCGAGGGCGAATACAAAAAGAAGGCCCTGGAGCTGGCGGGACGGGTGTACGAGCTGTCCGACTACCTCGTCAACGTCCTGGGCGTCACCGACACAGGGAGCGGCTTTACGGGCAGCGTCGCCTATCACCACTCCTGTCATATCGTCAGGGGGCTGGGCATCATGGCCGAGCCGATCGCCCTGATGGACGCGGTGCCGGGGGCCCAGATGCTTTTTCTTCCCGACATGGATGTCTGCTGCGGATTCGGCGGCGAGTTCTCCGCCAACTATCCGGAGATATCCGGCGCCATGGTGGAGGACAAGGTCAATAAGGCCGTGGCCACCGGCGCCGAGTACCTGGTACTGGCAGAGCCGGGCTGTATTCTGAATATACGGGGATACGTCGAAAAACAGGGTCTCCCCCTGAAGGTGCTGCACCTGGCCCAGGTCCTGGCCACAGAGAGCGGTACGATGGGAAAGGAGGCGGCGTCATGAAGATAGAAACGGAACGATTCGTAGAAAAAGCAAAAGAGGGCCTGGCCAACGAGTCCCAGCGGGAGGTGCTCTCCCGGCTCCCGGTGCTGTTCAAGGGTCTGAGGGACTACGCCATGTCCACGCTGCCGGACGCCCGGGCCGCCCTGGATACCGGGGCCGCCATCCGTACGAACGCCATCGCCCGGATGCCGGAGCTCCTCGCCCAATTCGAGGAAAATATCACGAAAAACGGCGTGACGGTGCTGTGGGCCGAAGACTATGACGACGCGAAAGAAATCGTCCTGAAGCTCGCGAAAGAGCGGGGCGTGAATATGATCACCAAGGGAAAATCGATGCTCACGGAAGAAATGGGGCTGAACGCGGAGCTGATTGCCTCCGGCATCGACACCTTCGAGACGGACCTGGGGGAGTTCATCGTCCAGCAGGCGAAGCGCACCCCCTTCCACATCGTGGGGCCCGCGGTGAACATCACAACCGATGAGATCGCCGATCTCTTCGTGAAGGTGATGGGCGTCGAGCGGACCATGGACCTGAACGAGCTGACCATGCAGGCGAGAGATTTTTTACGACATAAGTTTCTCTCGGCCCAGATGGGGATCACCGGGGTGAATATGGCGGTGGCCGAGACCGGGACGATCGTCCTGGTGGAAAACGAGGGGAACATCCGCTATTCCACCTCCGCACCGAAAACCCACGTGGCGGTCATGGGGATTGAGAAGGTCGTCCCGACCATGAACGACGCCCTCCATATGCTCAGGCTCCTGACCCGAAGCTGCACCGGCCAAGCCATCTCCAGCTATATCTCGCTCATCAACGGCCCAAAGCGGCCCGATGACATCGACGGTCCCGAGGAGGTGTTTCTCGTCATCGTGGACGGCGGCCGGTCGAAGATCTACGCGGACCCGGAATTCCGGGAGGTCCTCCAGTGCATCAAGTGCGGGTCGTGCCTGAATTCGTGTCCCGTGTGGACGAAGGTGGGGGGCTATGCCTACGGCTGGGTCTATTCCGGCCCCATCGGGGCGGTGCTCAATCCGCTGCTGGTGGGTGAAGACCGGGCAAAGGACCTCTATTTCGCCACGTCACTCTGCGGCACCTGCAAATCGGTCTGTCCCGCAGGCATCGACCACCCGAAGCTGCTTCTAAAGCATCGGGAGCGACGGGCGTTTGGAGACAAAACCTTCGGCGGGAAAAAACCGCCCCTCACAGAACGCCTGATCATGTCCATATGGTCATGGGGGTTGAAAGGCAACGGCCGCTACCGGCTGGGGAGCCGCCTCTTTCGCCTGGCGATCAAGCCCTTCGTGTCCAACGGAAAGCTTACACGGCTTCCGGAGCCCGGCCGGGGATTCACTGAAGTACGGGACCTGCCCGAGCCGCCGAGCAAAACCTTCCGGGATCACTGGCGGGATGCCGTCGAGAGAAAAACGGACGGCGAGGAAAGGAGCACAACATGACAGACACATCGATCCGCGATTCAATACTGAAAAGACTCAGATCCGCCCCGTCCAGAGCCATAGAGCCGAAAGAAAGAATCCCGGTTACCCCCTCCTTCCCGGACCCGGAGACGATGATCGCCTCCTTCGGCGAAAAGCTGGCCCTCACCACCGGCATCCTCAAGCGGGCGTCCGGAAAAAAGGAGGCAGCGGCCGCTGTTGTTGAAGCCCTGAATGAGCTGGGGGCGAAAAGCGTCTTGGTAGCGGACGAGGAGCCGCTGGCCTCCCTGGGCATACCGGAGGCGCTGAAGACGGCGAAGCTGGATGTCACCTCCGGCCCCATCGACGCCGCCGCCCACCGGGAGGCGTGCATCACGTGCGACGCGGGCGTGACTACGGCGCAATATGGGATTGCAGAAACCGGCACCCTGGCGATGATCTTCGGAGAAAGCAAAGGAAGGCTCACCTCCCTGGTCCCGTTCATCCACGTGGCCGTCCTGGAGGCGAAGAACATGCTTCCCCATACCGAGGCGCTTTTCGAGCGCATGGCGGCGGACGGCCACTCTCCTCGGGCCATGAGCCTTGTCACCGGCCCCAGCATGACGGCGGACATCGCCCTCACCCCCGTCCGGGGCATCCATGGCCCGGGAAAGCTGGCGGTGGTGATTGTGGAGTGAGGGGGAGCTGAAAGGGGGGGCCAAAAAGGGCCTCACGGAATAGAGTGAGATAATCGATTTTTAAGACCGTCCCATACGGGGCGATTTCCATTACAAATTATTAAAATGTTTTTAGTTATTGTACCATAGATAAATCTATCGCTCTATACCCTCTGTCATTTTTTACTATAGTAAATATAACTTTTTGTCCTTTAACCAATCCTTCTATTCCTGACTTCTCTAAATCGCTTGAATGAACATACACGTTTTTGTTTGTATCTGTTTCAATAAATCCATGACCTTTAATATCACTATAGTTCTTTACTGTTCCACTTACTCTGTCAACTGTTGCTGGCAATATCTTCTCAGAGGAATATTCATCATCGCCGAGACAATACTCTATTAATTCGTTTGTAAATGCCTTAAGCCTGGAAGCCTTTTTTACAGTTATTTTCTTAGTTATTTTCTTTTTCTGCAACACTTCATCAATTATTGAAGTAGTCTCTTTAAATATTTTCAATGTTTTCTTTCTATCAAAAAGTGTTTTTAGGATTTGATCACAATATTTGTCGATTTTATTTAAATTATTCAGGTGAGGTACAATAAAAGGTTCAGTTTTGAACCTAAACAACATTATCATTTGATATTTAAATTTTTTATAATTATTGTCAATGGCTTTGTCGCTAAAAAAACTTTCTAATGTGATAAGTGTGTAGCTGCTAATATAATATGGATATAATGAGTGATTATCAAGAAATAATTTGTTTTGATTTGATCTTATCAGCTCACCATAATATTTATGTGTACTGTGTGGTTCATTTAAGAACATTGCTAAAAAACTTTTTACTTGTGTGGTTAAGGTTACAATGTATTTTTTAGGGATCTTCAATTGACCATATTGCTTAGATCTTCTTTCATAATATAATCTAGGCTTTTTATCTTTTCCAAAAGTATTATAGAATTCCTCAAGCTTCTTTTGAAACTCTTTCAAAGACTCAAACGCTTCAAGCCTTACCTCAGTTTGCCGATTTGTTGCCTTGATTACTTCATTCGTCACATCAGGATCATCTGTGACAACTAATTTGACTGGTATATAAATTTTCTCATTTATAATATCCTTGTTATTATAAAGAATATGACTCGTTTGACAGCCGTTTACTACCTGATAATCCTTTATGGTGAATCTATCCCCTACTGGATTGATGGATTTAGCAACAATAGTAATTCCATTATTCAATAATGCAAATTTATCATTTTGTGTACCATCCCTTAAGGTTTCTTCAATTTCTTTATTTACATGATTACGTCCTTGAAAATCTCTCACATTATCATAAAATATCGATCGCTGTAATGATCCCTCCTTATCACAAATCAATTTCAGATATTCTTTTGCAGGTAAAATACCAATATATGCAACCTCTACCTTATCCATTTCCGGTAAAGTAGTATGTTTCTCAAAAAGTACTTCTTCTTTAACCTTAAGATTCAACTCACGATAAATTTTACTTAATTTCTCAGCATCTATTGGAATAAATTTTACTTCATCTTCTTGAAAAAGTTTAGTTGATTTAAGATCCTGCACCCCCCTTTTAATCCTGTCTATAAGAACTTGCTCATCCACCCATTTTCCAGTTGTAACGTAATATAATAAACATTCCGGTGGTTTGTCCATGTGAATTGCATTCTTATAAATATAGTCTTTCAATTCCCTTCGTTTTCCTATTTCAACATTCTCATTACTACTCGACTCATCTTCAAAAAAACACTTTACACCATATAGAAATTGTCCCATTTCTGAGCTTTCGAACTTCCTACCTAGTTTTGATTGTATAAAAATGAATTTTATATCAAATCTATTGAATTCATCTTTAAAATAGTCTATGTCTTCTTCTGAAAACACGAGATGATCATTTACCATTATTGCCAAACCATCTATCGATATATCATGTGTGCCCCCTACCGCGATTTCTTCAAAATCATAATTCCCTGGATAATCTTTTGTTATAATACAATGGTTAACAAAATGCTCAAACGCGACCGGGATTTCCAACCCGCTCAAATTATAATCCTCCTTGAAATTGTCAAGATAAGCTTCTAATATCTTGTCTATCATAATTTTCCCTATTTACTATTTTTCACTATACATCAATAGAATTTTCACAAATATACTTATAGGATATAAATGTCAAATGTCAAGGAATTTATACGTAATCATCTTTATCACATCCCAGGCCACCCATCGCAGCGGACGACTAGCGGGCGGGGCCGACGTGGAGGGGGGGTTCGATTGAGAACTCTTCCGATGTTAAAAAAGGCGGTATCCCGATTAAATGGGGACACCGCCACCCGCCTACAATGACGTCTATTAAACATATATATATAATAAACTGACAGTAGTATCACCCACCCTATGGGAAGCGGCGCCCCCCTTCAGCCTCGGCTACCCCTACACGCCCATGACAAACACGCAGTGAGACTGACCGCAGGCGCCGTTGATGCCGTGGGCCAGGGCGGTCTTGGCGCCCTTTACCTGACGCTTCTTCGCCTCCCCCCGGAGCTGCAGAACAGACTCGATGACCCGGACCATGCCCGCCACGATAACCGGGTGGGCCGAGATGACACCGCCCGACGGGTTGACCGGAAGCTCACCGTCCATGGCGGTGCTGCCTGACTTCAACAGCTCCACACCCTTGCCCTCCTTTGCAAGACCCAACCCCTCATACCACAGCGGCTCCATGTATGAATAGGCGTCGTACAGCTCGACCACGTCCAGGTCCTTCAGGGGATTCTTGACACCGGCCATCTTGTAGGCCTTTTTTGCCGCCGCATCCAGAGCCCGGGGGTTCGTCAGGTCTCGGTATCCCAGGGTATAAGAGTCGGACATATGCCCCACGCCCCTGATCCAGACCGGGCTCTTCTTGAATCGCTTGGCGCCCTTCTCCGTGGCCAGAATCACCGCAGCTGCGCCGTCGCTGATGGGCGAGCAATCCAACACCTTCAGGGGATCGGCAAGCATCTTCGACTTCATCACGTCGGCAACACTGATCTCCATCGGAAGCTGGGCGTAGGGATTGTTCATGGCGTTTTTATGATTCTTCACCGAGACAAGGGCGACATCCTCCTGGGTCGCCTTTGCCTTCTCCATATACATCCGGGCCTGGAGCGCCGCGGATGATGTGGCGTCGATGCCCAGTGAACGCTGATAGATCGGATCGAACATCGCGTTGGTGATCAGGTTCATCACCCCCTCGGATCCTTTGATGTGGCTTACGATCAGGGTTGTCTCGTAGGCGTCGGACATGGCCCGTATCATGCCGTAGAGCACGCCAAACGTGGCGTCACCCTCCACGGTGGAGATGTCCTTGTCCCAACCTCCCGCGGCGTCCTGGACAGCCATGCACGAAACGTCCCTGCCGTCCCAGAAGTCGTTAGAGACGGTGATGACGTTGTCGATATCGCCGATCTCTCCGCCGGCATCGGCGAGTGCCTTCGTCACTACTTCAAAAACCAGCTCATCGAAGGTATCCTCTTTACACCGCTCAAATGTGGTCTGTCCCACTCCGACTACGCCAACCTTTTCCATCGCATCCTCCTTAGTCTGTGTTATTCCACGTGAAATAGAACCGCAACATGTCTTTCGAAATACGCGTTTTCTCCTTCATCCGACTATGCGGTCATCGGGCTTTTTTTCCGTGCTGAATACAACGGGGGGCGGCCCATTATGGGCCGCCCCCCGTACATCGTCCGTTCTGAACGGTGACGCTACTTTTTCCTCCGGAAAAGCCCCAACGTCTTCCACGCCTGGTCGACTGTTGTCTCGTTCTTGAAGGTGTTATCAAATTGAGGGGGGCGATGAATCGGTCTTTCAAACGATAAAAGGCTCCTCATTTTTTTAATGTGAAGGTCTACAGCTCCGGGCGATACATAAGAAGAAACTGTGGCGTGCCTCACTGTATCTCATGTCTCTGTCATACACGCACCGAACAGAGATGTGACCGGCATGCTCCATATCGGCGGGAATGATATGGTGTTCCGACGTCTCCTCTGTAACTGCTCCGCTTGGATTCCGATATTCCTTCTCCTCTTTTTTTCACCCTTGAGCCAAACTACTATTGCATATTAAAATATATTTCAATATTAACTTACCAAGCGTAAATATCAATTGTCAAGCAATTTTATTTAATTTTCCCTATTATTTTTTTACCGCCCTCTCCAGCGCCGCCTCGGCGTGGATGGCGGTGGTGTCGAACACCGGGACGGAAAGATCTCCCGGCTTTATCAGGAGTGGTATCTCGGTACAACCAAGGATGATTCCCCCGGCTCCCCGCTCGATGAGGCGATCGATGATGTGAAGGTATTCGGTACGGCTTTCGTCGGTAATGATGTGTCTCACCAGCTCCGTGTAGATGATCTCATGCACCCGGTCGAGATCCTCCCCCTCGGGTATCAGCGCAGCAATCCCCGCGTCCTCCAGTCCCCGGCGATAGAATTCCTCCTGCATGGTAAAGCGCGTTCCCAATAACCCCACCGTCTTCACCTTCGCCTTCTTCACCGCATCGGCCGTTACCGCGACGATGGAGAGGATCGGAAGCGTCGTATTCGCCGTGATCGTATCCAACGCCCGGTGGGGTGTGTTTGAGGCGATGAGGCCGAAATCCGCCCCGGCGGCACGCATGTGCTCGAATTTCTCGGCCATGTTCCTCCCCGCATCTTCCCACTTCCCGGCGACGAACCATTCGGTATATTCGTCGAAATCCACGCTGTACATGATGATTTCAGGATAGTGCTGATCCCCGAACCGATCGCGGTATTCTGTGACGATGGTCTCGTAGTACACCACCGTCGACTCGGGAGACAATCCTCCCAGTATGCCGATGGTCTTGTGCATGGCTTCCTCCTTTCCCATATCGGATTCTATATCATGTGCATCATTACTGAACAGCTTTTTTTCGTGCCGCGACAAACGCTCCAACCGAGCGGGTAATATCATCCTCGGTAGTCGCCCATGAACAGACACTTATTCGGATAACCTTTTTGCCGTCCCACACGGCTCCGCCTACCCAGCATTCACCCGACTCCTGAATATACCGCATTGTCTGTTCGGTAACGGCATCGTTGTCACATGACACAAGCACCTGGTTAAAAACCACATCATTTAAAATCTGAAAATCTTCGGCTTTCAACTCCTTTGCCATCTGCAGCGCCCTGCTGTGAAGACCGAATACAAGCTCGTCGACACCCTCTCTTCCAAGATATTTCAGGGCCGCCCACAGCTCAACCACCCTCGCCCGCCTGGACATCTCCTGCGTGTAGAGCATCCCGTCCCTGTTTTCACTGTACGCGATATAGGACCCCGATGCGTGCAGCGAGTGCGTCAAGGCGTCTCTATCGCTGCACAGCACAATACCGCTGTCATACGGCGTGTTGAGTGTTTTATGTCCGTCCACGGAAAATGAATCCGCCTTTTCCATCCCCTTGGTCAGATGGCTCAACCTATCCGATGCCGCCGCCCAGAGACCGAACGCGCCGTCGATGTGAACCCACGCTTTCACCGAACTCGCTTTTTCACAAATTTCATCAAACGGATCGAACGCCCCCGAGCTCACATTACCGGCCTGCAGTATCAGTATCGTGCTTTCATCAAGCTCGGGAATTTCGAACGGTATCATCCTCCCCTGTGCATCGGTCTCGACCCATTCAATATTGTCCGTGCCGAAGCCAAGGAGGGCGATCCCTTTGATCACCGATCCGTGAGCCTGGCGCCCGGCGACAACCCTGAGCCTCGGTGCGCCGTAAAATCCCTTCGTATTGATGTCCCAGCCGTTGTTTAGAAAGATCCGATACCGCGCAGCCGCCAGGCCGCAGAATATGGCCGACGAGGTGCCGCTGACAAATCCGGCGACACTCTCCGTGGGGAGACTAAAGAGCTCTCTCAGCCACGATTCGCATACTTCCTCGAGCTTCGAGGCGACGGGCGACATGACAGAGAGTGCGGTGTTCTGGTCCCAGAAATCCGACAGCCATCGCGCCGCGAGAGAGGCGGGGATCACGCCTCCGTTGACGAAACCGAAATACCTGCCGCCCGTCTGTGCAACGCTTGCCGGCGTTCCGTATCGATTCAGTATCTCAATTATCAAAGCGGCGTCTCCCGGAGATTCGGGAAGCGGTTCGACGAACTCGTTCAAACCGGCCAGTGCGTCGGGCGTTGGAAAGACCGTGCGCCCGCGGACGGCATCGGCATAGTCGAAGGCGTAGGATTGAGCCTGTCTGAAAATATCTTTTTGCTCCATTTCATGAAACATTTTCTTCTGCAGCGTATTCGGCATATGTAATCCTTAAATCCCGCTTGGATACCTTCTCACAGTTTCGCAAGTATCCTTGTATCATGAAAGCGTATCTGAGGCAATATGTTGCAAGCATCCATGTAAAAAACCGGAAAGACATTGCGTTTGCAACGCCGCTCCGGTTTCGTTTGTCTCGTATTCATTTTTAACGCTTCGCCCGCCGATCCGGCGGTGGAAAGAGAAACACCGGACACATCCCGTCCCTCAAAAACTCGATCACCCGCACTCCCGCCCCTCACCATCCAACCCAACCACGAGCGATCCCCCATCCTTTCCCTTCCCTTCGCTCTCCCCTTCCCTTCGCTCTCCCCTTCCCTTCGCTCTCCCCTTCCCTTCGCTCTCCCCTTCCC